>NZ_AKJD01000066.1 GCF_000282515.1 Pseudomonas sp. GM80 | reverse complement strand
CGATCTTTTGATCTGGCTTTTAACAAACAACGTCAAAAGATCGCAGCCTGCGGCAGCTCCTACAGGGAGCGTGGTGGTAACTTCAGAGGACGAACAGGTCGACGAAGCGGTTGACCGGGGTGGACTCCAGCCTGGTTTGATCTTTGCACAACGCGAAAATCTCGCCGCTGCGCTGGCCGGTGAAACGCGTGGCCAGATTGGCTTTGAACTTGTCCTCCAGCAACGGAATGCCCTCGGCACGGCGGCGACGGTGGCCGATCGGGTATTCCACCACGACGTTCTCGGTGCTGCTGCCGTCCTTGAAAAAAACCTGCACGGCGTTGGCAATCGAGCGCTTGTCGGGCTCCAGGTATTCGCGGGTGAAACGCGGTTCCTCGACGATGACCATTTTCTCGCGCAGCACATCGATGATCGGGTGCGCCTTGTGGAAATCGTCTTCGTATTGCTCGGCAACCAGATTGCCGAACGCCAGCGGCACGGCGGTCATGTACTGGATGCAGTGGTCACGGTCAGCAGCATTGGCCAGCGGCCCGACTTTGGAAATGATGCGAATCGCCGATTCGTGGGTGGTGATGACGATGCGGTCGATTTCGTGCAGACGATTGCGCACGTGCGGGTGCAAGGTCACCGCCGCTTCGCAGGCCGTCTGCGCATGGAATTCGGCGGGAAAACTGATCTTGAACAGGACGTTTTCCATCACGTAACTGCTGAACGAGCGTGAGAAACTGAAGGCGCGTTTGCCTTCGGGTTTCAGCGCCAGATCGTTGTTGGTGTGGCTGAACAGCACGTCATAAAAGCCCCACTGTTTCGCCGTCAGCACCCCGGGAATGCCCATCTCGCCGCGCATGGCGATGTCAGCCAGGCGCACGCCACGACTCGACGCATCCCCCGCCGCCCAGGATTTTCGCGAGCCGGCGTTGGGGGCATGACGATAAGTGCGCAGCGCTTGGCCGTCGGCGAATGCATGGGACAAGGCTGATAACAGTTGCTCGCGATTGGCGCCCATCAATTTTGCGGTGACGGCAGTGGAGGCGACTTTCACCAGGATGACGTGATCGAGTCCTACACGGTTGAAGGAGTTTTCCAGGGCGATCACGCCTTGAATCTCGTGAGCCATGATCATCGCTTCCAGCACATCGCGGATCGTCAGCGGCGCTTCAGCGTTGGCCACGCGTTTTTGCGAGAGATGATCGGCCACCGCGAGAATCGCGCCGAGGTTGTCCGACGGATGCCCCCATTCGGCGGCGAGCCAGGTGTCGTTGTAGTCGAGCCAGCGGACGATGCAGCCGATGTCCCACGCGGCTTTGACCGGGTCGAGACGATAGGAAGTGCCGGGGACGCGCGCGCCAAAAGGCACGACGGTACCTTCGACGATCGGGCCAAGATGCTTGGTGCATTCGGGAAAACGCAGGGCCAGCAGGCCGCAGCCGAGCGTGTCCATCAGACAATTGCGGGCAGTGTCCAGGGCTTCGGCAGAGGTGACTTTGAAGGTGAGGACGTAATCGGCGATGTCCTGCAGGACACGGTCGTAGTCGGGGCGGTTGTTCAGGTCGACGTTGGCGCTCATGTTCGATTCACTCTTGAAGTGGTTCGTTGATGGGACCTCGGTTCAGGCTGTGTTGGATTTTTATTATCGAAATGCAAACCCTGTAGGAGCTGCCGAAGGCTGCGATCTTTTGATCTTGACCTAAAAAACATAGATCAAAAGATCGCAGCCTTCGGCAGCTCCTACAGGTTGAAGCAATCCAGGGTGGCGTCAGGTGTTGGGTCAGAAAGAATCGCCCGGGACGCGGACGTAACCTTCCATCAGCACCCGAGCACTGCGGCTCATGATGGCTTTTTTGACGATCCACTCGCCGTTTTCCAGGCTGGCTTCAGCGCCAACCCGCAACGTCCCGGACGGATGTCCGAAGCGCACGGCATTGCGTTCAACGCCACCTGCAGCAAGGTTCACCAGCGTGCCGGAAATGGCCGCCGCCGTACCAATCGCCACCGCCGCCGTGCCCATCATCGCGTGGTGCAATTTGCCCATCGATAACGCGCGCACCAGCAAATCGACATCACCAGCGCCAATCGCCTTACCACTGGAAGCCACATAATCCGCAGGCTTGGCAACGAACGCGACTTTCGGCGTGTGTTGCCGTTTCGCCGCTTCGTCGAGATTGGCAATCAGGCCCATGCGCAGCGCGCCATACGCACGAATCGTTTCGAACATTTGCAATGCTTGCGGATCGCTGTTGATCGCGCCTTGCAGCTCGGTGCCGGTGTAGCCAATGTCTGCGGCGTTGACGAAAATCGTCGGAATGCCGGCGTTGATCATCGTCGCTTTGAACGTGCCGACACCCGGCACTTCCAGCTCATCGATCAGGTTACCGGTGGGGAACATCGAGCCAACACCGCCCTCTTCTTCCGCCGCCGGGTCCATGAATTCAACCTGCACTTCAGCGGCCGGAAAGGTCACGCCGTCGAGTTCGAAGTCACCGGTTTCCTGCACTTCGCCGTTGGTGATCGGCACGTGGGCGATGATCGTCTTGCCGATGTTGGCCTGCCACACGCGCACCACCGCAACACCGTTGTGCGGAATGCGGCTGGCATCGACCAGGTTGTTGCTGATGGCGAACGAACCGACCGCTGCCGAAAGGTTGCCGCAGTTGCCGCTCCAGTCGACGAAGGGCTTGTCGATGGAGACCTGACCGAACAGATAATCAACGTCGTGATCAGCCTTGAGGCTTTTCGACAGGATCACGGTTTTGCTCGTGCTTGAAGTGGCGCCGCCCATGCCGTCGATCTGCTTGTCGTACGGGTCGGGGCTGCCGATGACGCGCAGCAACAGAGCGTCGCGAACCGGGCCGGGAATCTGCGCCGCTTCGGGCAGATCCTTGAGGCTGAAAAACACGCCTTTGCTGGTGCCACCGCGCATGTAGGTGGCGGGAATCTTTATTTGTGGTGCGTGAGCCATGGTGCTCCTTATCCACAGGCGTGAGACCGAGACCTCACGCCTGCATCAGTAGATTTAAACGGCAACCGCCGACTCTTCAAGGAAGTCCTGAGCGAAGCGTTGCAACACGCCGCCGGCCTCGTAGATCGACACTTCTTCAGCGGTATCCAGACGGCAAGTCACCGGCACATCAACGCGCTCGCCGTTCTTGCGATGGATCACCAGCGTCAGGTCCGCGCGCGGTTTGCGCTCGCCGATCACGTCGTAGGTTTCGCTGCCGTCGATGGCCAAGGTGTGACGGTCGGTGCCCGCTTTGAACTCCAGGGGCAACACGCCCATGCCCACCAGGTTGGTGCGGTGAATGCGCTCGAAACCTTCAGCGGCAATCGCCTCGACACCGGCCAGACGCACGCCTTTCGCCGCCCAGTCGCGGGACGAACCCTGACCGTAATCGGCGCCGGCGATGATGATCAGCGGCTGCTTGCGCTCCATGTAGGTTTCGATGGCTTCCCACATGCGCATGACCTTGCCTTCCGGCTCGACACGCGCCAGCGAACCCTGTTTGACCTTGCCATTTTCCACAACCATTTCGTTGAACAGTTTCGGGTTGGCGAAGGTTGCGCGCTGCGCGGTCAAGTGGTCGCCACGGTGCGTGGCGTACGAGTTGAAGTCCTCTTCCGGCAAGCCCATTTTCGCCAGGTATTCGCCGGCGGCGCTGTCGAGCATGATTGCGTTGGATGGCGACAGGTGATCGGTGGTGATGTTGTCGGGCAGCACCGCCAGCGGGCGCATGCCTTTGAGCGGACGTGCGCCGGCCAGAGCGCCTTCCCAGTACGGCGGACGGCGGATGTAGGTGCTCATCTCGCGCCAGTCGTACAGCGGCGTGACTTTCGGGCCGGTGTCTTCGTGGACGGCGAACATCGGAATGTAGACCTGGCGGAATTGCTCAGGCTTGACCGAAGATTTCACCACGGCGTCGATTTCTTCGTCGCTCGGCCAGATGTCTTTCAGGCGGATTTCCTTGCCGTCGACCACGCCCAAGACATCCTTCTCGATATCGAAACGGATGGTCCCGGCGATGGCGTAAGCGACCACCAGCGGCGGCGAAGCGAGGAACGCTTGCTTGGCGTACGGGTGGATGCGGCCGTCGAAGTTGCGGTTGCCCGAGAGTACCGCAGTCGCATACAGATCGCGGTCGATGATCTCTTGCTGGATCACTGGATCGAGCGCACCGGACATGCCATTGCACGTGGTGCAGGCGAAGGCAACAACACCGAAACCGAGCTGCTCCAGTTCAGTGGTCAGCCCCGCTTCGTCAAGGTACAGCGCGACGGTTTTCGAGCCCGGCGCCAGCGAGGATTTCACCCACGGTTTGCGGGTCAGGCCGAGCTTGTTGGCGTTGCGCGCGAGCAGGCCAGCGGCGATGACATTGCGCGGGTTGCTGGTGTTGGTGCAACTGGTGATGGCGGCGATGATCACCGCGCCGTCAGGCATTTGCCCGGGGACTTCTTCCCACTGACCGGAGATGCCTTTGGCCGCCAGATCCGAGGTCGCGACGCGAGCGTGCGGGTTGCTCGGGCCGGCCATGTTGCGCACCACCGAAGACAAATCGAAAGTCAGACCGCGCTCGTATTGCGCGCCTTTCAGGCTGTCTGCCCACAGACCGGTGAGCTTGGCGTACTGCTCGACGAGCTGCACTTGCTGATCCTCACGACCGGTGAGTTTCAGGTAATCGATGGTCTGCTGGTCGATGTAGAACATCGCCGCCGTGGCGCCGTATTCCGGGGCCATGTTGGAGATGGTTGCGCGGTCGCCGAGGGTCAGCGCAGCGGCGCCTTCGCCGAAGAACTCGAGCCAGGCGCCGACGACCTTCTGTTTGCGCAGGTATTCGGTCAGCGCCAGCACCATGTCGGTGGCAGTGATGCCCGGTTGCAGCTTGCCGGTCAGTTCGACGCCGACGCTTTCCGGCAGACGCATCCACGACGCGCGACCGAGCATCACGCTCTCGGCTTCGAGGCCGCCAACACCGATGGCGATCACGCCCAAGGCATCGACGTGCGGGGTGTGACTGTCGGTGCCGACGCAGGTGTCGGGGAACGCGACGCCTTCACGTACCTGAATCACCGGAGACATTTTCTCCAGGTTGATCTGGTGCATGATGCCGTTGCCCGGCGGGATCACATCAACGTTCTTGAAAGCCTTTTTGGTCCAGTTGATGAAGTGGAAACGGTCTTCGTTGCGACGGTCTTCGATGGCGCGGTTTTTCTCGAACGCCTGCGCATCGAAACCACCGGCCTCGACGGCCAGCGAGTGGTCGACGATCAGTTGCGTCGGCACTACCGGGTTGACCTGCGCCGGGTCTCCGCCCTGTAAGGCGATGGCGTCGCGCAGGCCAGCGAGGTCGACCAACGCGGTCTGGCCGAGGATGTCGTGACAGACCACACGGGCCGGGAACCACGGGAAATCGAGGTCGCGTTTGCGTTCGATCAGTTGCTTGAGCGAATCGGTGAGCGTGGCCGGGTCGCAGCGACGCACGAGGTTTTCCGCCAGCACGCGGGAGGTGTACGGCAGGGTGTCGTAACTGCCGGGCTGAATCGCTTCGACCGCCGCGCGGGCGTCGAAATAATCCAGAGGGCTACCGGGCAGGGTTTTGCGGAATGCTGTGTTCATCGGGTCAGGACTCGGGTCACGGTGGTTGCAAAGGGTGATGCCTTCTCGCCGATCCCCCTTGTAGGAGCTGCCGAAGGCTGCGATCTGTTGATCTTGATCTTGAAAACAAAGATCAAAAGATCGCAGCCTTCGGCAGCTCCTACAGGGATTGCGATCAGCGGTTGGCACTCACCATTCAGCGACGTTCGATTGGCACGAACTTGCGCTGTTCGACGCCGATGTACTCGGCGCTTGGGCGGATGATGCGGTTGTTGGCGCGTTGTTCGAACACGTGCGCGGCCCAGCCGGTCAGGCGCGAGCAGACGAATATCGGCGTGAACAGGTTGGTCGGAATGCCCATGAAGTGATACGCCGAGGCATGGTAGAAATCGGCGTTGGGAAAGAGTTTTTTCTGTTCCCACATGGTCTTGTCGATCGCTTCCGAGACCGGAAACAGCACCTTGTCGCCGACTTCGTCAGCCAGCTGTTTCGCCCAGCCCTTGATCACTTCGTTGCGCGGGTCGCTGTCCTTATAGATCGCGTGGCCGAAGCCCATGATCTTGTCCTTGCGCTCAAGCATGCCGAGGGTGCCTTTGATCGCGTCTTCCGGCGACGAGAAGCGTTCGATCATCTCCATCGCCGCTTCGTTGGCGCCGCCGTGCAGCGGGCCACGCAGCGAACCGATGGCGGCGGTGACGCAGGAATACAGATCAGACAGGGTCGAGGCGCAAACGCGCGCAGTGAAGGTTGAGGCGTTGAATTCGTGCTCGGCGTAGAGGATCAGCGAAACGTTCATCACTTTCACGTGCAATTCGCTCGGCTTCTTGTCGTGCAGCAAGTGCAGGAAGTGGCCGCCGAGGGTTGGCTCGTCGCTGACGCAATTGATGCGTTTGCCGTCGTGGCTGAAGCGATACCAGTAGCACATGATCGCCGGGAATGCGGCGAGCAATCGGTCGGTCTTGTCGCGCTGTTCGGAGAAGTCTTTCTCCGGTTCGATATTGCCAAGGAACGAGCAACCGGTGCGCATCACGTCCATCGGGTGGGCGTCGGCGGGGATGCGCTCGAGGACTTCCTTCAGCGCTTGCGGCAGGTCGCGCAGCTTGCTCAGCTTGCCTTGGTATTCGTCGAGTTGCGCCTGGGTTGGCAGTTCGCCGTAAAGCAGCAGGTACGCGACTTCTTCAAATTGCGCATCAGCGGCCAGTTCGCGCACGTCGTAGCCGCGATAGGTCAGCCCGGCACCGGCCTGGCCCACGGTGGACAGTGCGGTTTGCCCGGCAACCTGGCCACGGAGCCCGGCGCCACTGAGTACTTTTGCTTCGGCCATTGTGTTCTCCAATCTTGAATTTGTTAGGGAGTGTGGCGAAAAGATCGCAGCCCCTTGCACTGTAGGAGCTGCCGCAGGCTGCGATCTTTTGATCTTTATTTCTTCGCAGCAAACAACGCATCGAGCTTCTGCTCGAACGTGTGGTAATCGATGCGATCGTAAAGCTCCATGCGAGTCTGCATGGTGTCGATGACATTCTGCTGCGTACCGTCGCGACGGATCGCCGTGTAAACGTTTTCCGCAGCCTTGTTCATCGCACGGAACGCCGACAGCGGATACAGCACCAGCGAAACATCGGCACCCGCCAGTTGCTCGGTGGTGTACAGCGGCGTCGAGCCGAACTCGGTGATGTTGGCCAGAATCGGCGCTTTCACGCGGTTGGCGAACAGCTTGTACATCTCCAGCTCAGTGATGGCTTCCGGGAAAATCATGTCGGCGCCAGCCTCGATGCACGCTGCTGCGCGATCGAGTGCCGATTCCAGCCCCTCCACCGCCAGCGCATCGGTGCGCGCCATGATCACAAAGCTGTCATCGGTGCGCGCGTCGACGGCGGCTTTGATGCGGTCGACCATTTCCTGCTGGCTGACAATCTCTTTATTAGGACGGTGGCCACAGCGTTTGGCGCCGACCTGATCCTCGATGTGAATCGCCGCCGCGCCGAACTTGATCATCGACTTGACCGTGCGCGCCACGTTGAACGCCGACGAGCCGAACCCGGTGTCGACGTCGACCAGCAGCGGCAGATCGCAAACATCGGTGATGCGGCGCACGTCGGTCAGCACATCATCCAGACCGGTGATGCCCAGATCCGGCACGCCGAGCGAGCCTGCAGCCACCCCGCCACCGGACAGGTAGATCGCCTTGAAACCGGCGCGCTTGGCCAGCAACGCGTGATTGGCGTTGATCGCGCCGACCACCTGCAATGGATGCTCGCTGGCGACCGCATCGCGGAAACGCTGGCCTGGAGTGCTGTACTTGGAACTCATGACTCACCTCGTTCAGTGGCTGTCTTATTGTGGGCGCCGTCCTGGTAATGACGGGCGATATTGCGTTTCGAGGCGCCGATGTGACGGCGCATCAACAATTCCGCGAGCTCGCCGTCACGGTCGGCGATGGCATCGAGAATCCGGTGGTGTTCGGCAAAGGCCTGGCGCGGACGGTTCGGCGTTGTAGAAAACTGGATGCGGTACATGCGCACCAGTTGATACAGCTCGCCGCAGAGCATCTGCGTCAGCGTGCGGTTGCCGCTGCCCTGGATGATCCGGTAGTGAAAGTCGAAATCGCCCTCCTGCTGGTAGTAGCCAACGCCGGCCTGAAACGCCGCGTCGCGTTCGTGGGTTTCCAGTACGCGACGCAGTTCGTCGATTTCTTCGACGCTCATGCGTTCGGCCGCCAGACGGCAGGCCATGCCTTCGAGGGATTCGCGGATTTCATAGAGTTCGAGCAATTCGGCGTGGCTGAGTGAGACAACCCGTGCGCCGACGTGCGGTACACGCACCAGCAGGCGCTGGCCTTCGAGACGGTGAATCGCCTCACGCAACGGCCCACGGCTGATGCCGTAGGTGCGCGCCAGCTCCGGCTCGGAGATCTTGCTGCCCGGGGCGATCTCGCCTTTGACGATGGCCGCCTGAATACGCCGGAAGACGTTTTCCGAGAGCGTCTCGGAATCGTCGCCGCTGATGACCGGGGGATCGAGTTGATCCAGCATGATTGTCGACACCTTTAAATCCAATGCGGCAAAAACTAGCCAATTAGACCGCATCAGTCAAAGGATAAATGGGTATTGTCGACAATCGTCTAATACCCTTAAAAGAACGCAGCCTGCGGCAGCTCCTACAGGGATCAGTGTAGGAGCTGCCGAAGGCTGCGATCTTTTGATCTTCCATAGACCGCCCCCAGCGCTGGCGCCATAAAACCACCGTGCTAGAATGCCGCCCGCATTTGCTGGCCATTTGTACGGCTTGTCATAAAAAGCTGATAGGCACACGAAGGGCCTTGCGCAAGTTTTGCCAGGGACCTGAACCGACAACGGAACGCTGCGCACCAGGATTTATGAGACTCAAGCCCTTCCCCACATTCTTCGCCCTGTTTTGCCTGCCCGGCCTTGCCGCCGCGGGGGAAAAAACCGTGTACGGCCTCAACGAATACGCTTCGCTTGACGGCATCAATCTCGAAGTCGCGGCCAAACTCGACACCGGCGCGAAAACCGCCTCGCTGAGTGCCCGCGATATCAAACGTTTTAAACGCAACGGTGAGTCCTGGGTACGTTTCTACTTGGCCATCGACGCCGCGCATTCGCACCCGATCGAACGGCCGCTGGCCCGGGTCAGCAAGATCAAGCGCCGCGCCGGCGATTACGACCCGGAAGAAGGCAAGAAGTACACCGCCCGTCCGGTGATCGAGCTGGATATCTGCATGGGCACGGCGCTGCGCAGCATCGAAGTGAACCTGACCGACCGAAGTGCGTTCCAATATCCGCTTTTGATTGGCTCCGAGGCGCTGAAACGCTTCGACGCGCTGGTCGACCCCAGTCTTAAATACGCTGCCGGCAAACCCGCCTGCACCATCGCCGCTCATACCGCCGAGTAATTTCCATGCGTTCTCTAACCTTCCACCTGAAAATCCTGATCACCATTCTGGTGCTGCTGGGCGTTTCGGTTACGGCCTATCAGATTTTCGTGCTCGGCATCCCGGTGACCGAAGACGCGACCGACGACTTGTGGAACATCGACGCCAAGGTCGAGTTCGTCGCCAGCACCAAAGACCCGGTGAAGATCCAGATGTTTGTGCCACCGCTGAGCCGCGACTACGTCAGCCTCAACGAGAGTTTTATCTCCAATAACTACGGCGTCGCCGTGAACCGTGTCGACGGCAACCGCAAGGTGACCTGGTCGGCGCGCCGGGCCAAGGGCAACCAGACCCTTTATTACCGTCTGGTGCTGACCAAGCGCTATACCGCTGAAAAAACCAAGATCAAAGGCCCGACCTTCCGCGACAGCATCGCCATCGAAGGCCCGGAAAAAATCGCCGCTGAAGCCCTGCTCGCGCCGATCCGCCAACACTCTGCCGACGTCGAAACTTTCATCGGCGAAGCGATCAAACGCGTCAACAACCTCAACGATGACAACGTGAAACTGCTGCTGGCCGGCGATCCGTCGACCGCGCACAAAGCCAAAATCGTCGAACTGCTGCTGTCGATCGCCCACGTGCCGGTGGAAAAAGTCCACACCATCCGCCTCGTCGCCGACCAGCCGCAAATGCCCGAACTGTGGCTGCGCAGCTTCAACGGTAACGACTGGCTGTACTTCAACCCGGAAACCGGCGAGCAAGGCCTGCCGACCGACCGCCTGCTGTGGTGGACCGGCGATGAAAACCTGATCACCGTCGACGGTGGCAAGAAAGCCAACGTGACCTTCAGCCTGAACAACAGCGAGATGAACGCGATTCGTCTGGCCAAGCTGACCGACGAAAACACCGACGCCAACTTCCTCGAATACTCGCTGTACGGCTTACCGCTGCAGACCCAGCAGACTTTCATGATCATGGTGATGATCCCGATCGGCGTGCTGGTGATTCTGATCCTGCGCAACCTGATCGGCCTGCAAACCCTCGGCACGTTCACCCCGGTACTGATCGCCCTCGCCTTCCGCGAAACGCAGTTGGGTTTTGGCATTCTGTTGTTTACGGTGATCACGGCGCTGGGGCTGTCATTACGTTCTTACCTGGAACACCTGAAGCTGCAAATGCTGCCGCGACTGTCGGTGGTGTTGACCTTTGTCGTGGTGCTGATCGCGGCGATCAGCCTGTTCAGTCATAAACTCGGTCTGGAGCGCGGCTTGTCCGTGGCGTTGTTCCCGATGGTGATTCTGACCATGACCATCGAACGCCTGTCGATCACCTGGGAAGAACGCGGCGCCAGCCATGCGATGAAAGTGGCGATCGGCACGCTGTTCGCGGCGTCCCTGGCGCACCTGATCATGACCGTGCCTGAACTGGTTTACTTCGTGTTCACCTTCCCGGCGATCCTGCTGATTCTGGTCGGCTTCATGCTGGCGATGGGTCGTTATCGCGGCTACCGCCTGACCGAACTGGTGCGCTTCAAGGCTTTCCTGAAGAAGGCTGACGCCTGATGTTCGGTTTCTGGAAGACCTGGAAGGCGCTGGAAGCGCGGGGGATCATGGGCATCAATCGGCGAAACGCCGACTACGTGCTCAAGTACAACAAGCGCAGCCTGTACCCGATCGTCGATGACAAGATCATCACCAAGGAACGCGCGATCGAGGCCGGCATCCACGTGCCGGAATTGTATGGCGTGATCTCCACCGAGAAGGAAATCGACAAGCTCGGCGAGATCATCGGCGGGCGCAGCGACTTCGTGATCAAGCCTGCGCAGGGTGCTGGCGGTGACGGCATTATCGTCGTCGCCGACCGTTTCGAAGGCCGCTATCGCACGGTGTCGGGCAAGATCATTGCCCACGAAGAGCTTGAGCATCACATCTCGAGCATCCTCACTGGCCTGTATTCACTGGGCGGCCACCGCGACCGGGCGCTGATCGAATACCGGGTGACCCCGGATCAGATCTTCAAAAGCATCAGCTACGAAGGCGTGCCGGACATCCGCATCATCGTCTTGATGGGCTACCCGGTGATGGCGATGCTGCGCCTGCCGACCCGGCAGTCCGGCGGCAAGGCCAACCTGCACCAGGGCGCCATCGGCGTTGGTGTCGATCTGGCCACCGGTCTGACCTTGCGCGGCACCTGGCTGAACAACATCATCACCAAACACCCCGACACCACCAACGCGGTGGATGGCGTGCAACTGCCCTACTGGGACGGTTTCATGAAACTCGCGGCCGGCTGTTATGAGCTGTGTGGGTTGGGGTATATCGGCGTTGATATGGTGCTGGATCAGGAGAAAGGCCCGCTGATTCTGGAGCTGAATGCGCGGCCGGGGTTGAATATTCAGATTGCTAACGACTGTGGGCTAACGTTGCGTACCCATGCGGTTGAGGCGCGGCTGGAAGAGCTGAAGGCGCGTGGGGTGGTCGAGACGGCTGAAGAGCGAGTGGCGTTTACTCAGGAAATGTTTGGGCATATTCCCGCCGTCGAAGGCTGATCTCCCCCGATGATCGTTCCCACGCTCTGCGTGGGAATGCATCCCGTGACGCTCCGCGTCACAGTGGACGCAGAGCGTCCATGGCGGCGTTACCACGCAGAGCGTGGGAACGATCAGTAAAACCCCGATCTGCTCCCTTTCCCCTCGCCCCCTTGGGGGCGGTCCGACGTTTCGGGAGGGCTGGGGTGAGGGGGTGGCTTTTGACTTTGATCTGGCATCGGAGAGGACTACAATCCCCACCCCGCCTCAACGGCCGATCTGCCTCGCCCATGCTGACCTGTTCCGTACACCCGCTGCCCTACCGAGCCAATCCCGCCGACTACTTCGCGGCCATCCGCAATGCCCCCGGTGCCGTACTGCTCGACAGCGGCCGGCCAAGTGCCGACCGTGGCCGTTATGACTTGCTCAGCGCCTGGCCGCTGGAACAACTGGCAGTGTTGCCGGACGAGAGCGGCAGTGATTTCCTGCAACGGTTGCGCGACAATCTGAGTCGCCTCGGCGAGGCTGATTTGCCAGTGGGTTTAGAGCTGCCGTTTGCTGGCGGTTTGATTGGTTACCTGAGCTACGACTTCGGTCGGCATCTGGAACACCTGCCGAGTCAGGCCGGCGATGACCTGCAATTGCCGGACGCGCGTTTCGGCCTGTACGACTGGGCGCTGATCAGCGATCACCAGACGGCGACCAGTCAACTGGTCTTTCACCCGTCCGTGATCGACAGCGAGAAACAGCGGCTGATTTTGTTGTTCACGCAGCCAGTCGTTAGTGCTTTAACCCCGTTCAAGCTCAACAACCCGATGGCCGCTGACCTCTCGGCCGACGATTACCGTCAGGCGTTCGAACGCATTCAGCACTACATTCAGGCCGGCGATTGTTATCAGGTCAACTTCGCCCAGCGCTTTCGCGCGTCGTGCCAGGGCGATCCGTGGCTGGCCTACTGCAAATTGCGCGAAGCCTGCCCGACCCCGTTCTCCGGTTTCCAGAGCTTGCCCGACGGCGGCGCGGTGTTGAGCCTGTCGCCGGAGCGCTTTGTCAAAGTCAGCCAGCGTCAGGTCGAAACCCGCCCCATCAAAGGCACTCGCCCGCGAGGTCTCACGCCGGCCGAAGACGCTGCCAACGCCGCCGAACTGCTGGCCAGCCCCAAGGATCGCGCGGAAAACCTGATGATCGTTGATCTGCTGCGCAACGACCTCGGCCGCACCTGCCGCATTGGTTCGGTGCGGGTGCCGGAGTTGTTCAGTCTGGAAAGCTATCCAAACGTGCATCACTTGGTCAGCAGCGTGACTGGTGAACTGGCGGATGACCGCGATGCACTGGATTTGATTGCCGGCAGCTTCCCTGGCGGCTCGATCACCGGCGCGCCGAAGATTCGTGCGATGCAGATCATTGATGAACTGGAGCCGACCCGGCGCGGATTGTATTGCGGCTCGTTGCTGTACCTGGACGTGCGCGGCGAGATGGACAGCTCCATCGCGATTCGCAGTCTGTTGGTCAAGGATGGGCAGGTGTGCTGCTGGGGCGGTGGCGGGATTGTCGCGGATTCTGATTGGCAGGCCGAGTATCAGGAGTCGATTACCAAAGTCAGAATCCTCCTCGAAACCCTGCAAAACCTCTGAGTAATGATCGTTCCCACGCTCCGCGTGGGAATGCATCCCGGGACGCTCGGCGTCCCATCCAAAGCCGAACGCGGAGCGTCCGTTGAGGCATTCCCACGCAGAGCGTGGGAACGATCATTTAGCCAGGCTTACAGGCTGAGGTCGCGGTTGGAGGCTTTGAGGAATTCCTGCTTAAGGTCGGCGAAGGTGTGCACCGCCGGAAACTGCGGAAACTCGCGAATCACATTCTCCGGCGCATGGAACAGAATCCCCGCATCGGCCTCGCCCAGCATCGTCGTATCGTTATACGAATCCCCCGCCGCAATCACCCGGTAATACAGGCTCTTGAACGCCAGCACCGACTGGCGCTTCGGATCTTTCTGGCGCAACTGATAGCTGGTCACCCGCCCGGTTTCGTCAGTGATCAGACGATGGCACAGCAACGTCGGGAAGCCCAACTGACGCATCAGCGGCTGTGAGAACTCGTAGAACGTATCCGACAGAATCACCACCTGAAAGCGCTCACGCAGCCAGTTGACGAACTCCACCGCGCCGTCCAGCGGCTTCAGCGTGGCGATCACTTCCTGAATGTCGGCGAGCTTCAGGCCGTGCTCGTCGAGGATGCGCAGACGCTGCTTCATCAGCACGTCGTAATCGGGAATGTCCCGGGTGGTGGCCTTGAGGGAGTCGATTCCGGTTTTTTCGGCGAAGGCGATCCAGATTTCCGGCACCAACACCCCTTCAAGATCCAGGCAAGCAATTTCCACAAGACACTCCCGTTTGTATTGATTATTTGAGTCGAGCGAGGCCGAACTCTAGCGACTCAAATCCACTCGCGCAACGCACAGCACGCCCCGAGTCACGCAGCTTTTTGTTACCATCGGCCCCATATAGAGCGCCCAGCGCCACCGACCTGTAGGAAGCCGCCCTGATGAGTGCAACGTTCGACGTCGTGGAACTCGCCACGACCTATGCCAACAAATCCGCGCAAGAGATTCTCAAACTCGCCTTTGCCGAGTTCGGCGATGACTTGTGGATATCTTTCAGCGGCGCCGAGGATGTGGTGCTGGTGGACATGGCCTGGAAGCTCAACAAGAACGTCAAGGTGTTCAGCCTCGACACCGGCCGCCTGCACCCGGAAACCTACCGCTTCATTGATCAGGTGCGCGAGCACTACAAGATCGACATCGAACTGGTGTCGCCGGACTACACGAAACTGGAACCGTTCGTGAAGGAAAAAGGCCTGTTCAGTTTCTACAAGGACGGCCACGGCGAATGCTGCGGCATCCGCAAGATCGAGCCGCTGCGGCGCAAATTGTCCGACGTCAAAGCCTGGGCCACCGGCCAGCGCCGCGACCAGAGCCCGGGCACTCGCAGTGCCGTGGCAGTGATGGAAATCGATACAGCGTTCTCCACCCCGGAGCGCACGTTGTACAAGTTCAATCCGTTGGCGCAGATGACCAGTGAAGAGATCTGGGGTTACATCCGCATGCTCGAACTGCCGTACAACAGCCTGCATGAGCGCGGTTTCATCAGCATCGGCTGCGAACCGTGCACCCGCCCTGTCCTGCCGAACCAGCACGAGCGCGAAGGCCGTTGGTGGTGGGAAGAAGCAACGCAGAAAGAGTGTGGGCTGCATGCCGGTAACATCATCAGCAAATCCAACAGCTAAAAGATCGCAGCCTGCGGCAGCTCCTACAGGTGACCGCATTGCCATGTAGGAGCTGCCGCAGGCTGCGATCTTTTGACCTCAAAAAATGTGTACACATAAATGTCACCATCGGTGCCATTTATGTGTGCACTTTTTTGTTTCCGCGCCCTGAAAAGTTACATCCCGCCTGCAAAACGCTCACTCCGATCCGCGATGAAATTCCCGCGCCAAAAATAAATACCTGTTCAATCGGTCAATTTATAACCACTTATTTTCAGATACTTAGCGTGCTTCGATAACTTTTCGAAATGAGCACGGCTGTGCATAGATCGCCAACTGGCACAAAACTGGCTTAAGTGCATACATGTTTTGTATACAAAACTGCAAAACATAAACACTTTCGATCCGCAAGCCTGAAGCGCCCTATCCCGTACAGGCTGCAGATGCCCCGTAACCAGTGATGCTTTCACTGCCGCGACGAAGATTTGTCGAGCCTGACGGCTTATGCACAGTCATCGCGGCCCTGAACATCAGGAGCCTGCCGGAATGCGTACAAGTCTCTCGAATAACATCGCGCTGAATCTGCCCGCCTCTGCCCTTGATCAACCGTTGCCCTACGACGGTCTGAGCGAGCCGTTACAGCTCAGCCCTCGCCTGCACAACAGCGACCTGGCGCCCACCAAGGCCGAAGGTCGACGCTGGGGCAAATACAGCATCTTCGCCCTGTGGACCAACGATGTGCACAACATCGCCAACTACTCCTTCGCCATTGGCTTGTACGCATTGGGCCTGGGTGGCTGGCAGATTCTGTTGTCGCTGGGGATCGGCGCGGCGCTGGTGTACTTTTTCATGAACCTGTCCGGCTACATGGGGCAGAAAACCGGCGTACCGTTTCCTGTGATCAGCCGGATCAGTTTCGGCATTCACGGCGCGCAAATTCCTGCACTGATCAGGGCGGTTATCGCCATCGCCTGGTTCGGCATTCAGACGTATCTGGCCTCGGTGGTGTTCCGCGTGCTGCTGACGGCGGTGCATCCCGGCTTCGCTGAATACGATCACAACTCGATTCTTGGCCTGTCGACCTTGGGCTGGGTGTGCTTCGTGGCGATCTGGTTCGTGCAACTGGCGATCCTCGCCTACGGCATGGAAATGGTCCGCCGATACGAGGCGTTCGCCGGGCCGGTGATTCTGCTGACCGTCGCCGCCCTCGCCGCGTGGATGTACTTCCAGGCCAACGCGACCATCGCCTGGTCGACCCGCGATCCACTGACCGGTGGCGAGATGTGGCGCAACATCTTTGCCGGCGGTGCGTTGTGGCTGGCGATCTACGGCACATTGATCCTCAACTTCTGCGACTTCGCCCGCTCTTCGCCGTGCCGCAAGACCATCAAGGTAGGAAACTTCTGGGGTTTGCCGGTGAATATTCTGGTGTTTGCCGCGATTACCGTGCTGCTCTGCGGTGCGCAATTTCAGATCAATGGCCGGATCATCGAAAGCCCGACCGAGATCATTGCGTCGATCCCCAACACCTTCTTCCTGGTGCTCGGTTGCCTGGCGTTCCTGATCGTCACCGTTGCGGTGAACATCATGGCCAACTTCGTTGCCCCGGCATTTGTCCTCAGCAACCTCGCGCCGAAGTACCTGACCTTCCGCCGCGCCGGACTGATCAGCGCCACCATCGCCGTGTTGATCCTGCCGTGGAATCTCTACAACAGCCCGCTGGTGATCGTCTATTTCCTGTCCGGCCTCGGCGCCCTGCTAGGCCCGTTGTACGGGGTGATCATGGTCGACTACTGGCTGATCCGCAAAGGCCGGGTCAACGTCCCGCAGCTCTACAGTGAAGATCCCAACGGCGCTTATTACTACAGCCACGGGGTCAATTTCCGCGCTGTCGCGGCGTTTATTCCTGCGGCGTTGATCGCCATCGTCCTCGCGCTCGTTCCCGGTTTCCACAGTGTCTCGCCGTTCTCCTGGCTGATCGGTGCCGGCATCGCCGGAATGCTCTACCTGATCATCGCCAAGCGTCAGCCGCACTACGCCGACATCAGTGGCGAATCGATTGCGGTCGACAACGTCTGCCATTAACTCCCTCGCGGCCCGGGCCTCGGGCCGCAGAACTGCCCGCTATAAGGATTTCCCCATGCGTATTCTCGTGGTCAACGTCAACACCACCGAATCCATCACCGAGGCCATCGCGCGCTCGGCGCAGGCTGTTGCGTCACCCGGTACCGAAATCATTGGCCTGACGCCGTATTTCGGCGCCGATTCGATTGAAGGTAACTTCGAAAGCTATTTGGCCGCCATCGCCGTGATGGATCGGGTGATGTCCTACGATCAGCCGTTCGACGCAGTGATTCAGGCCGGTTATGGCGAGCATGGCCGGGAAGGCTTGCAGGAATTGCTCAACGTGCCGGTGGTGGACATCACTGATGCGGCGGCGAGTACCGCGATGTTTCTGGGCCACGCGTATTCGGTGGTGACCACGCTGGATCGCACCGTGCCGCTGATTGAGGATCGGTTGAAATTGTCTGGCCTGTGGGATCGTTGCGCATCGGTGCGGGCCAGTGGCTTGGCGGTGCTGGAATTGGAACACGAGCCGCAGCGTGCGCTGGAAGCGATCGTTCATCAGGCTGAACTGGCGGTGACGCAGGATAAAGCCGAGGTGATTTGCCTGGGTTGCGGCGGCATGGCCGGGCTGGATGAGCAAATTCGTCGACGCACGGGTGTGCCAGTGGTGGATGGCGTGACGGCGGCGGTGACGATTGCCGAATCGCTGGTGCGCTTGCGCTTGTCGACGTCGAAAGTGCGGACTTATGCAACGCCACGGCCGAAGAACATTATTGGCTGGCCGGGGCGGTTTGCCCGGTAGACCGCGTTATCGTTGATCGCGAGCAGGCTCACTCCTACAAAGGGGACGCATTCCAATGTAGGATTGAGCCTGCTCGCGATGGCCACACCTCGGTCTGATGCCTTGCTCAAATCGCACTGAACCGCCGCGCCAACCCCTGCTCCGCAAACTGCTCAATCAGAAAATCCACAAACGCCCGCGTCTTGCCCGGCAACAATTTATGCTCGGCGTAATAGATCGAAATGTTGCCGTCATCGACGTACCAATCCGGCAACACCCGCTGCAACTTCCCCGCCTCCAGGTACCCCACCGCAAACGGCATGCTCACCAAGGCAATCCCCAAGCCCTGCGCCGCCGTCCTGCACGCGGCTTCGGAATCGCTCATGGTCATTCGCGTCTTGAGCATCAATGGCCGGCAATTCTGCGGATTGCGCCCGGTCAACTGCCAGGAACGCACACGCCCGGTTTGCGGCGAGCGGATCAAAATTCCGTCGTGATGGCTGAGGTCGTCCGGTTCGAGGATCCGAGGGTTGGCCTGCAAGTAATCCGCAGACGCCACCAATATCCGATGCGCCGGGCTCAGCTTGCGTGCAATCACCCCTTGCGGCAGTTCGAAACCGCCACCGATGGCCGCGTCGAAGCCCTGCCCGATCAGATCGACCTGGCGATTATCGAAATGCCAGTCCGGGTTGATTGCAGGGTATCGCCGTAGAAACTCACCGAGCATCGGCACGATGTGCAGGCAACCAAACGCGGCGCCCATGCTGACTTTCAGCGTCCCGGCCGGCAGCCCTTCGACACTGGACAGATTGGCCACAGCATTTTGAATCGTCGTCAGACTGCCACTGACCTGATCGAGGAAAAGCTGCCCGGCCTCGGTCAGCGTCAAGCTGCGTGTACTACGCTGGAACAGCCGTACGCCGAGTCGCACCTCAAGTTTCGCCACACTCTTGCCGACGGCCGCCGGGGTCAGACTCAAACGTCGCGCGGCCTCGGCAAAGCTGCCGACTTCGGCACTGCGCACGAAGCATTCGATGCTGCTGAAAGTTTCCATGATCGCCACTATAAACTTCTGGTTTACACAGACTATAGCAATCATGGTCTACACAGTTGTCGATACCACGCCGATACTCGCCACCAATACCAAGGCATTCCCGCCTTGAACACTCTGGAGATCGAACATGACCACTCAACACCTCAGCGGTAAAGTCGCTCTGATTCAAGGCGGTTCCCGTGGTATCGGCGCTGCCATCGTCAAACGCCTGGCCGCTGAAGGCGCTGCAGTAGCCTTCACCTACGTCAGCTCCACCGCCAAGGCCGAAGAGTTGCAGAACAGCATCACCGGCAACGGCGGCCAAGCCCTGGCGATCAAGGCCGACAGCGCCGATGCCGCCGCTATCCGCCACGCCGTCAGCGCTACCGTCAAAGCTTTTGGCCGAGTCGACATTCTGGTCAACAACGCTGGTGTACTGGCCGTTGCCCCACTGGAAGACTTCAAACTCGAAGACTTCGACCAGACCGTGGCGATCAACATTCGCAGCGTATTCATCGCTTCCCAGGAAGCCGCTAAACACATGGGCGAAGGCGCACGCATCATCAACATCGGCAGCACCAACGCCGACCGCATGCCCTTCGCCGGCGGCGGTGTGTATGCGATGAGCAAATCGGCGCTGGTCGGCTTGACCAAAGGCCTGGCCCGCGACCTCGGCCCTCGCGGCATCACCGTCAACAACGTGCAGCCGGGGCCGGTTGATACCGACATGAACCCGGCACACGGTGACTTCGCCGAAAGCCTGATCCCGCTGATGGCCGTCGGCCGTTACGGTAAAGCCGAAGAAATTGCCAGTTTCGTCGCCTACCTGGCAGGCCCGGAAGCCGGATACATCACCGGTGCCAGCCTGACCATCGACGGTGGTTTCGGCGCCTGATTGTTCCAGATTGCCTGAACGAAAAACGCCGCCCCTCCTTGACAGAGGGGCGGCGTTTTTTTTTGTCTCGCTGGTTTAAGCCCAATCCAGCGCCGGCAAACCACAGGCACTCGGGGTGAACGCTTTCAGCGTACGAAGAATCCCGTCGGCGTGTGCGTATTTTTCATCGGCCATGGCGGCGTCGGGAATGGCGATGGCGGTCATACCGGCGGCTTTCGCAGCAGTCACGCCAAACGGCGAATCTTCGAACACCAGGCAATCCTCAGGCGCCACGCCCAGACGCCGGGCAGCGGTGAGGAAAATATCCGGTGCCGGTTTGGCTGCACCGACTTCCGGATCATCCGCCGTGACAATGAAATCGAACAACGCAAACCAGTCACGATGCAGCGTGGTTTTCTGCCCGAACGATTGGCGCGACGAGCTGGTGCCCACGGCGATTGGAATGTTGTGCGCCTTCAGGTGACGGATCAGTTCCTCGGCACCCGGCATCGCTTGTGCAGTGGGAAAACGTTCACGCATCAGCGGCTCGCGGATCAGCAGAAACTCTTCGGCGGTAATCGGCAGCTCCAAAGCCTGCACCACATAGTTCGCCAGATCGTTGGCCCCACGGCCAATGATGTTCTGCTTGATGCTCCAGTCGAAGGTGCGCCCATAGCGCCCGGCAATCAGCGAGGTGACCTCGGTGTAAATGCCCTCGGTGTCCAGCAGCAAACCGTCCATATCGAAAATCACGGCCTTGATCGGGCCGAACGCCTTCAGCGGTGCATTCATCATCGGATCCGTTATCAAAAACATCCCAGGCGCCTGAAGCAGGTCGCTGCTCGGATCTGATTAAAGGGTTCAGCAGCATAACGAGCGTGACGGACATAGAGCAACGGTCAATGTCTCTGGAGGCGGTGAACTACTCGCGAACATTTAGCGAAACGTCCTACAGGCATCACCTACTTGGCCGACTTCTTTCCGCGTTGATCCCCCGCAAAGTCCTCGCACCTTTTTGATGTGCGCGAGAACTGCGAATGCTCGAAACCGATCGGCTACTGGCCCTCAACAACAGCATTGGCCTGCTGGTAGTTGCCGCACTGAATCCCGAACACCCGGATTTCGAGACCCTGATCGAGGAGTTCCGTCTGTGCCTGAACGATTACGAGGCCTGGGCTGAAGCGTTCTGGACCGGGACGGCGCTGGATATCGAGCAGGTGTTCAAGGTCGGCAACGACGTCCAGCTCAGTGCACCGCTGAAATCCTCCAAGCCGATCAGTTCGTCGGTGGTGATGTGCCCGGCCAGCGGGCCGTTGACGCTGGTGCACATGTTCGAAGCCGCACGGTTTGTGCCGATCGGCGATACCCCGCTAACACTTGAACCGCTGCTGAGTGACGTCAACGGGGTTCTCACCTTTGGCGCACCGCTGCATCACACCATTGGCCCGAGCGGCATTCTGCAAGTGACCGACTGCGATCGGGGCCAGCGTTATCGCATCACCTTCTTTCCCGATGTTTCAGCCGCTCACGTCAGTGCTCTGTTCGCCTCCTATGAGGCCATCCTTGCCGGTCTGGAAGGCTGGCTGCGGACTGAGTGGAGCGGGTTCCAACCTCTGTGGAAAGAGTTTTCCAGCGCCGGATTCGCTGACCGTTACGGCCAATTACAGCGGGCCGACTGGCGCGGATTCGAGAGTGCCCTGCACGGCGTCTGGGATGACATCAAGCAGGTGTTCGCCCTCCTCGCCGACTTGCAGGCCAACAGCGAAAAGCTCCTCGATTACCTCAGCGAAGCCGAGCTTGAAGCGTTGCTGCAAGCGTCCAGCGCGTCCATTGCCGACGGCTTGTTGATCCTCAGCGATGAGCCGCTGCTGTTCATTCATCTCGCGGCATTCACCAGCTGGCTGAAAATGCTGCCGCCGCAGTATGTGGCTGAAGTGGTGGCTGAAGTTCGCGTCGAACTGCTGATCGCTTTTCTGCTGATGCGGCTGTCTGGCGGTGTCGGCGTGCAAATACGCCTGAGCAGCAAAGTACTGGCGAAGATCAAGTCGCCGCGAGCACGGGAGTGGCTGGCGGCTTCAGCGTTGCGACTGGCGGAACTGAGCACTGCACCGCCGCTGGACAAACATGCCAGCGTGCTGAAACCGCTGATGATCAATGCACGCGACGTTGTGCTGAATCCGACGCCCGCCATTCCTCTGAACATTCGTCAAGCCGATTCTTTGGTGTTGACGGTGCCAAATCCGGCGCCCATTACACGCGACAAGACTCGCAACATGGCGGCCCTGCAACGCCATGAGCCACACGACGATGTACCGGATCAGGCGAAAAACCCTAACGGCGACAACGCCGATTGCGTACCGCTGACCTGCACCAATGGCTGCCCGGTGTCGATGGTCACCGGCGAAGAACTGTTGACCCTGACCGATGGTGTGCTTGATGGGCGACTGCCGTTCGAGTTCACCCGGGTGTATCGCACCAGCGCTGTCGAGGTCGATGTCGGCCTGGGATTTGGCTGGAGCCATTCGCTGGCGCACCGCCTGCTGTTCGAAGGCGATTGTGTGGTCTGGATCGACCACGAGAACCGCCGAACTCGGTTCCCGTTACCAGACGTCGAGCGGCCGGCGATTCACAACAGTCTGTCGCGGGCGGCGATCTTTCTTGGCGATGAACCACAGGAACTGATCCTTGCACTGGCCGGGGATGTGCCGCGCTTTTACCACTTCCGCGCGGGGCGGCTGACGGCGATCAGTGACGCGTATGGCAATCGACTGTGCATCAGTCGGGACCGTCAGGATCGTATTGATCGTCTCGACAATGGCGCTGGCCGGGCGCTGCGATTGCGCTATGACCGGGCGCAATTGATCGCGGTCGATTACCAGGTTTTCCACGCGTCTGAATGGGCCACTGAACAAACCCTCGCCCGCTACTGCTACGACGCCCGCCAACGCCTGTTAGCCGCGACCAACGCCGTCGGTGACAGCGAGCGCTACGACTACGACGACGCCCACGTGATCCTGCAGCGGCAATTGACAGGGGGCGCGAGCTTCTTCTGGGAGTGGGAACGCGCCGGCAAGGCCGCCCGTTGCGTGCGCCACTGGGCATCGTTTTCGCAGATGAATACGCGGTACGTCTGGGATGACGATGGCAGCGTCACAGTGCATTACGTCGACGGCACCGAAGAGGTTTACGTCCACGACGACCGTGCACGACTGGTGCGCAAGGTCGAGGCCAACGGTGGCGAACACCTCAAGGCCTACGACGATTGCGGGCGTCTGGTCGCCGAGCAGGACGCGCTGGGGGCCATAACCGAATACCACTACGACGAAATCGGACGGCTGATTGCACTGATTCCTCCGGATGACGCGCCAACGTCCTACGAATATCGCAACGGTTTCCTGCACAAACGCAGCCGGGGCGACGCAACCTGGATCTACCGGCGCAATGCCGAGGGTGATGTCACCGAAGCCGTCGATCCCGACGGACAGGTCACCCATTACTACTACGATATTCGCGGGCAGCTGCTGTCAATCCGTTACCCGGACAGCAGCCGGCATCGCTGGGTCTGGAATGACCTTGGCCAGTTGACCGAGGAAACGTTGCCTGAGGGTGGCGTACGACGCTTTTCCTACGATGCGCAGGGACGGCGGACGACTGTTGTTGACGAACACGGTGCGGTGACCCGTCTGCAGTGGGACGCCGTCGGCCGACTGGCGCAGACGACATTTCCCACAGGCGCGACTCGCGCCTACAGCTACGGCGCCTACGGCCAGGTTACCGCCGAGCGTGATGAACTCGGGCGCATCACCCGTTATGAATACGACGACGATCTGCATCTGGTTTCGCGGCGGATCAACCCCGACGGCACGCGGGTGCAGTACCGCTACGACCATGCGCAACTGTTGCTCACCGAGATCGAAAACGAGTCCGGTGAAAAATACCTGCTGGACTACACGCCAACCGGATTGATCCGAGAGGAAACCGGCTTTGACGGCCAACGTACCGCGTATGCCTATGACCTCAACGGGCACCTGCTGGAGAAGACCGAGTTTGGCGACGACGGCTCACAGTTAGTCACGGCCTATAAACGCGATGCTGCCGGGCGTCTTCTGGTCAAAACCCTGCCCGACGGCATCAGGGTCAGCTACCAATACGACCGCCTCGGCCGCCTCGTCAGCGTCGATGACGGCCAGCAACATCCGCTGGCTTTCGAGTACGACCGTCAGGATCGGCTGATCACCGAGCACCAAGGCTGGGGCACGTTACGGTATGCCTATGACGCCTGCGGTCAGCTCAAACAACTGCGCCTGCCGGACAACAGCAAGCTCGACTACCGCTACACCAAGGGCGGCGCGCTGAGCGGTATCGACCTCAACGGCGCGCAACTGACCACGCACACCTTCCAGTCGGGACGCGAACAGCAGCGTCAGCAAGGCCTGTTGCTCAGCGAATATTCCTACGACGATCAAGGCCAATTGCTGGCCCATACCGTAGGCCATGAACACCAGTCACTGTATCGGCGCGACTATGCCTACAGCGCCAACGGCAACCTTGAACACATCGCCGACACCCGCCATGGCCAGCGCACCTATGGTTACGACACCCTCGACCGCCTGATCCGCGTCCGGCATTCGCGCGACGAACTGCCGGAAAGCTTCGCCCACGACCCGGCTGGTAACCTCCTGACACAGGACGGCACCGGCCCGAGCCGGATCAAAGGCAATCGCCTGCTGATGCAGGGCGACCGCCACTACGACTACGACGCCTTCGGCAACCTGATCCGCGAACGCCGTGGTAGCGCGCACAAACTGGTCACCGAATACCGCTACGACTGCCAGCACCGCCTGATCGGCCTGACCCGCCCGGACGGCAAAACCGCGTCCTACCAATACGACGCCTTCGGACGCCGCATCCGCAAAACCGTCGACGGCGTCACCACCGAGTTCTTCTGGCAAGGCGACCACCTCGTCGCCGAAAACAGCCCCAACGAATACCGCAGCTACGTCTACGAACCCGGCACCTTCCGCCCGCTGGCCATGCTCGACGGCAAAGGCCCGAAAAAGGCTTGCCCGTTTTATTACCAACTCGATCACCTCGGTACGCCGCTGGAGCTGACCGATTACAGCGGGGAAATCGTTTGGTCGGCGCAGTACGACGCGTACGGCAAGGTCGCGGCGCTGACCTTGGCGGCCGAGGACTATCTCGATCAACCGTTGCGGTTTCAGGGGCAGTATTTCGATGGGGAAAGTGGGCTGCACTACAACCGGCATCGGTATTACGACCCGAGGTTGGGACGGTATCTGACGCCGGATCCGGTGAAGCTGGCGGGTGGGATTAATCAGTATCAGTACACGCCGAATCCGACGGGGTGGGTGGATCCGTTGGGGTTGAGTGATTGTCCGGGTGGGGATGGATGCAAGAAACCATCACTCGAATCAGTCGATCCCACCACAAAGATTAAGGGTGGTGCGGAAAATCCGTCCCTCCATGTGCCACAACAAATGTACTTGTACCGTGGGTCTTCAACAGATCCATCAGAAGTCTTCGAGAACGGTTTTAAAAGCAAGGGGAATAGCAACGATCTTTTTCTTCACTCTATCGATAGTGATTTCCCTCCAAGTAATTTCATAAGCACTTCTCTTTCTAGAGACATGGGAAAAGCATTCGCCACCAGCTATTTTACAAGACCTGGTTTTCTCTACACACTCAGAATGATTCCCGGACATGATCTAAAAAAAGAGCTAGGTACGGCTTATAACTTTAGTAAAGAGCAGGAAATTGCTATTCCCGGCAAGATCAGGAGGGAAGACATTCTTGGTGCTACACTAATTATCGACGATGGCAAAGAGTTCGGCTACTCAATCCCTAATCCACACAGGAACACAAGCAAATGAAAACTACGTTTACAGTTGTCGTAGCCAAACACAATGAAATACAAAAACTCGACCTTCTTTGCGATAGCCAAGCGATATCTATAACAATAAAACCTGAAGACAACAAAGAAAGAACTTATACTGATAGCGATTTTTACAAATGCTTTTCATTGCTAAGAAAGGACAACCCACACCTGACTTTCTACTGCAAGGGCGCAAAGTTAAACGTTCACCCATCGAGCATGTCATCTCAGATGTCACTTGGGCTAAAGGCATACGAATTGGTGAATGGCAAGGAACCCTCTTTAGATGATCTCGTATTTATATTTGATTATGAGGAGCGTGACTTGACTAGCAATCCGGACGAGCAACGTTTGTTTTATTTAAAGTGGACGATTTCTTGAATAATACGATTTTCATCCTGAAAATATTACTAAATTCATTCACAAAAATTAGGCACAAGAAGCCAGTAAAGATCTCACAGATAACCCCCCCTTCTTCAAGAGGTCATCATGAAGTATTGGAACGACATAAACGGAAGCACCTTTTTTAACATGATTTTTACCTCTTCGGTAGCCATAAACGAAATACGTCTTTTCATTCTAAATATCGATAACAACTACTCGACTATTACACTAGGATTCGACATACCCGAAATCCCAGATATACTTCCAGCAAAGTGGAAAGCAATTGAGTTTAACGCTTGCCGAATTGGACTAAAATGCAGTGAAATAGAAAATTTATCTATAAAAAACCTACCAAACCAAAACGATCTTCGATTAAACATAGACAACCGCAACTCCCGCCTTCTCGTTTCGGCCACATCAAAAAACTCATCGATAAGCTTTACTACGTCATTTATAAATCTCGAAGAGCCCTCGGTGTACCTGACAAAAACTCCATTTCTTAGTAAATAACGTATTACCGGCATTACCTTAAATAAATAAAAAAATGGCACCCCCAGATAATCTCGACATACTCATCCCCCGACATAAGCGCAAAATTGAGCATTGGCTAAACAGCCACTTCTTTTTTCGTCTTCAAGTCTCACCGTCATGAAGCGGCATCTGAACGCGTCCTAAGGGCCTGAAGTCCCAGGCCCTTAGAGTCAATCAGCAGGTTGCCTCCAGTAGCAACCGTTCACTGCTCATCCTCTTCATACTCCATATCCGCCTCATCCGAATCATTCAGCGGCACCGTCGCATCATCCATCAGCGAGCCCGGATCCTCGTTCCCGGGATCATTGATAAACGGCAGCCCGCTCGGGCCTTTTTCTTCCTTGCCTTCGGTTTCGGGAGTCATGGCAAACCTCTTTTTTTGGGGGAAGTGTATGACGTTCGAAAAGCCTTGCAGCCAATCGTTCCTGAGTCCTACCTGCAAAAACGAAAAACCCGGCACGAGGCCGGGTTTCTGTTGAACCGCTGATCAATGATGACGGTTCTTGTGTTTATTCTTGTGTTTGTGGCCGCCGCCGGAGTGGGATCCGCCGTCGTCCCCCAGGTTGTTGCCGACCGCACCACCAGCCGCGCCACCTAATCCTGCACCGACCGCCGAACCCGTTGATCCGCCGAGGCTATTACCGATTACTGAACCACCCGCAGCGCCGAGGCCACCGCCAATCGCGGCTTCGGTGCGATTGCGTTTATTCGCCCCGACCGCACCGCCGGCCGCGCCGCCTACACCTGCGCCAACCGCCGCGCCTGTGCTGCCGCCAAGTTGGCCGCCAACCACGTTGCCCAATACGCCACCGAGCCCGCCGCCGACGGCTGCCGAACCATCCCCGGCAGCCATCGCGCCTTGCGTCACCAGTAATCCGAAAAACAGTGCAGATAATGACAATCGCATTTGAACCTCACAGTTCCCGAATCGGGACAGTCCGCCCAAGCAAGGGCCTATGTGATATTGGAGATGCTTGTGGGAAAAACGTTCAGCAACTAAAAAGCCCGGCATTGAGCCGGGCTTTTTCTGAACAACGATCAGTTTCAGTGACGCTTGTGACCTTTGGCCAGATTGCTGCCGACCGCACCGCCCGCTGCACCGCCCAGACCTGCACCGATGGTGGCGCCAGTCCGGCCGCCCAGGCTGTTGCCGATTACCGAACCACCGGCTGCCCCGACACCACCGCCGATGGCCGCTTTGGTGCGGCTGCCCTTACGAGCCGTCAATGCACTGCCCGCCGCGCCAGCGACGCCGGCACCCACTGCGGCACCAGTGCTGCCGCCCATTTTCTGACCGAGCACATTACCCAGCGCACCACCCAGACCACCGCCCAGCGCCGCAGTGCCATCACCGGCAGCCATTGCACCTTGAGCAACCAGAAGGCCCAGAACCAGAGCAGGCAGAGTTAAACGCATGAAGAAAACCTCAAAAATTGGGATGACAAAAAGGGCCGGGATTTAATGCTCTCGGGGCGCAAAAGTCCAGACGAATTCAGAGACCTGCGCGCACATGGCGCCGATTGGACAGCGATTCTGGAAAAGGTTTTATGACAGGCAAAAAAAAGCCCGCTGGGGAGACGGGCTGGAGACTTGCTTTCTAACGGATGGCTTCACCCTACTTCGATCAACGTGAAAAGTTTGTGAAAACCTTCCGAACCATTTCGTCGTCTGCAGGGATTGTTCCCCTCCATTCATCAGGGACAAAAAACCCCGCTCATTTGACGGGGTCGTTCAATGCGCAATTATTTTCGGGCACGAGTTGCGACCTTCGGAAGAAATTTGGCTTTCGGCCCCTTGGGCGCCGTGGATTTGATCTTTCCGGTCTGCACCGGGTCCTCGCCAAAACCTGCCTGGTACTCGGTCTGGCCGCACCGTACGCAGTTGTTGAAGGAAAATTCAGCCCCATCGTCTTCGATATACGGATCAGTCATACCTTCGCCCCTTCGCCATCAGTCGACACCGGCAAAAACCCTTTTGCCTGAAAAAATATCGACCTCCAAGGCTTTTGAGACTAGCCGGTCATTCCTGGACTTGTTATTCAGATCGTCTGATGCCCGACGAATGGCCTACAAAAAATAGACGGGCGAATAAACCATTGGTCCCACATCACTAAAGAATTCCGCCGACTGGCCGTTGCCCTTTTTCATACAAATGAATCTCAAGGAGAGAACATGCAAATCAACGGATTCCCGAATCTGCCCGTCGTAAAGCTCACGGACGAACAAATCGCAGCCGGCAAGGCTGGCGCGGAAAAACTCAAGGACAAGATCGCTTCCGGCGAAATCACCATCAAAAATCCGGGTCCGGATACGCCGGTTCTGCAGCCTGGCGTCATTTACCATCCGAGCCAGCCGGTGCAACCGAGCCAACCCTCCGATACGCCTCCGCTGGTCGCTATCGACACGCCGCTGACCTATGACGATAAAGGTCTGGTGATCCTCAAGCCACAGGGCTGATCGCCAACCTAAAGAGCCCATTCGACTTTTGAATGGGCTCACAGGCCTGACACCCCATCAGCGCAACTTCACCGCCGTCCCCGTCGCAAACACCACAACCATCCCGCCCTTGCCGCCGGGCATGCTGATCTCGAAATCCACCCCGACCACCGCATCCGCCTGCAAAGCGCGCGCCCGCTCGCGAAGTTCTTCCGTCGCCTGCACACGAGCCTCCTTCAACGCCCGCTCCAGCGTCTGCGAACGTCCACCGAAAAAGTCGCGCATACCGGCGAACATGTCGCGGATCACATTGACGCCCTGCACCGATTCCGCACTGACAATGTCCAGGTAGGCGGTGATCTGGCGACCCTCAATGGATTGAGTCGTTGAGATGATCATGGTGTCGTCCTTTTACTGATGAATAAAAGCGCTGATTGTAATGCTCAACGCAACTCCAATCCGCCGCCTGATAAATTCCAGACACCAGAAACCACAAAACCCCTGACTTCTTTCGAAATCAGGGGTTTTGTGTACTGAATGTGGCGGTGAAGGAGAGATTCGAAACTACCCGTTTGCGCTTTTCTGTGCACACCCCCCCCGGTTTATAAGGGCTGCAGAGGCCACGCTGGGGCAAGATACAGATCAACCAGATCGATCACCTCGACCTGCAGGTGTGGATTCAGGACACGCTGTCGAAGACCCTGAAGAACAAGACCACCCGCGACATCATCAGCAACGTGCGCCAGGTGTTTCGCTTGTACCGCACGCGGATGAAAGTGGCGCACGATCCGACCGAGGGGTTGATGGTGCGCCTGCCCGATCCGGAAGCCCCGGACCCGTTCACCCGCGCGGAAATCAAACAGATCCTCGACACCCCGACCAGCCGTACACACGAACTACTGATGGTGCAGTTCATGTTATGGGCCGGCCCGCGAGTGTCGGAGACGATCGCTTTGGCCTGGAAGGATGTCGACCTGGCGCAGGGCACGGTGACCTTTCGCCGTTCCAAGGTACGCGGCGCCTATCGGGTGACGAAAACCCGCCGATCGATGCGCCGGGTGCGCCTGCTCGCTCCGGCGTGGGACGCCCTGCGCAAGATCGATGCGCTGACCCGCAGACGCAAGGCGGAAACCGTGGAGGTGGTCGAGCTGGACAACAAAACCGTGGGACCACACAAACTGCACTTTGTATTCCTGAACAGCAAAAGCGGCTTGCCGCACGCTAACGACTTCGTAGTGCGCGATCGCTTTTTCAAAGCGCACTTGCTCGCCGCCGGCGTTCGTTATCGGGGACCCGGTCAATGCCGGCACACCTACGCCAGCCAGCTGCTGACCACCGGTGTGGCGTCGATCGACTGGATCGCCGAGCAGATGGGGCATACCAACGGCAACATGATCCGCCAGCACTACGGAACGTGGATCAATGAGGACGGACCCGATGTGGTCGGCATGCTGCAAATGGCCTTGAAGCTATCACCGGTTACAGCTCTGCACTGAATAAGCTGTGGCTACCGCTTTCGGAGAAGCCAGAAGATCACGGAGTGGTAAGCCAGCCTTGGGGGGACTGGTTTCCACAGCCACAAAAAAAAACCCCCACGCCTGGGGCTGGTGTGGGGGCCGATTGAACTTAGGCTGGAATTTTAAGTATCAGTCGTCCAAGCAATAAAATGGAAGTTCCTGCCTTCATATTTTACGGGACCTTCATGTTGTCGCGGGCGGCGTTCCTATAATCGCGCTGCTAGCGATTGAGAAAAATGCAGATTCCGCGTCACTGAACTCCATTATTTCCCGAGTATCCGGTTTTTTAGATCTCTGCTTTAACGCAAAAAACTTAGATAGTTCAAGAAGCGCGTTGATTATTTCAAGACGGGGAGTCGTCGCATTAGGGGTGATAGTCAAGCCGTAGTGACGACACTCTCTACCAGATGCATCGTCATCTCTGAAAATAATAACTTCATGCTCATCATTTAGATCTTCATGCGCGAGCTCATAATCAATTCGCATTATCCCTGCATTGACGGCAAACCCCGAATCCTCATATTTCCCACCCTTCGTTCTCCGATAGCGCAACTCATTTAACACATCAAGAATACGGTTGGTATCATCTACTTTGAATGATCTAAAAAATGAAACTGCTTTCTCTTCACGTTCTTCGCGCAAATCAAATGTTGCAAACTCTACAAACTCTCCACCACAAGTCTCGCTCATGGTCACGCTGCTATCAACCTGTGACCAGCAAAGCTGACCGCGAATATCGCTTGGCTTAAGATACCGATACACCAGAGTTTCTGCAGAGTGATCAGTCATTTGATAATCCCTTGGAGATTCAGTAGCTTCCATATGTTTTTTGAGTTTCTAATATTAGTTGAAAGTTTTGCAATCCCAGAAACCCTTATCGAGCCTTTTGTTTGACGCTGAGCATAAGAGTACTCAACTTCAGAATTTCCACCAATCAACAGAGTGAGCGTACCCTCGCCTTGTAGAGTAACGCCAATCTTATAAGTCTCGAAATCTAAAAAATAATTCGGCTGCTTCTCTTTAAGCTCTGGAAGGTAACGAGTCAACTGCGAAAGTGCTTGGAGTATAGAGTCAATATTATTCCTCTCAGAAACTTGAGAATTCCTGCAGTACTCTCTCTCTATCCATTGACTAGCGACCGTTTCAATTTGTTCGCACCACTCCGCATGCTGGGAGTTAATGAGCCCATCTCCCAGAATCTTAACATTACCATGCTGATCTATGCTGGGCTTTAATTCACCATTCTCAATAGCGTCATACCAAGACATCCTTTCATCAACAAAAGGATGATCTTCTTGTTCGTATACTGTAGCAAAGCTCTTAGTGTAAAAAACTTGACCTACAAACTTTGGCCTAACGTCTTCTTGAGTTTGTTTTTTTTGCAAATACGCAGACTGGACATGCGTTACAAAATGATCTTTTATATAGTAATGACCAGTCTTTGGGGCTAGTACCTTTTCCTCAATTTTCTTCGCCATCATCGCCTTCCAAAAATTGACTTAGAGCTTTCAACAAGTTCTGAGCGACATCCTTAGTCATAGCTACTGAATCGAAAATTTGTTCAGGTTCATCGGGAAGCGCCGTAATAAAATCAATTACTATTACGCTCTTGGTCTGGGCCGCTTTGAAGCCTGAAACCAAGGATGGAGGAGTGTGACGTTGCAAATTTTCCTTTTTAACTTTCGACATGTCTATTCCAATTGATATAAAAACGGCGGTCGTGACGATTAGGTAAGACTACGCCGCAGCAAGCCGAGCATAGCACGTTGGGTTTAAAGCGTGAGTCTCCCTAGGAGTCAACAGAATCTAGTGGGATTGGTAGTGAACGGGGACAACAGAGCCAGAATACGCACAGCTCCATAATTGCTAATCCCTACCGCATAGTGGAGTTGGCTCGTACCGCTGGCTACAGTCTCAGATCGAAAGCGCTGCCGTTGTGTCCACAGTGGAGCCCTGAGAAATGCTACATCCGGCCGTCCGCCTTCAAATGAGAACGTCTGAAAAAATTTCTGATGGCCAGTCGTTTTGCGTATGCGGAATCAGGCGCGAATTCCTAGGACTGTCGTAATCGCAGGATCGCTTATGATAATGCCTGTGCATTCGTATCCAAGGTTTCCATAGCCCCTACAGCATTAAGGGCAACATCTTCTACTCCATTCTCTGAAAGCCATTTCGTGACCTCTTCGATTGCGGCAGCCAATGCATGCTGGTTGTGCTGGAGCAATGTCAGAGCATCTGCTGTGGCGACGTTGGAGTCGGAATTATTTGGCATGCGTTCGTCCTTGAGCGAGGGTTCTGGAGAGCTTAGTCCAGGGGAGTCGAATCATCACCAACGGCGCGCTCGCTGCGCCTCATTTTTCGCACCAGAACAATGCGCTAGTCCCATGCCAGTCCCATATGGTCATTCTTGGGACACCAAAAACCACAAACCCCCGACTTTCTCTAGGAAAATCAGGGGTTTGTGTTTACTAAATGTGGCGGTGAAGGAGAGATTCGAACTCTCGATACAGTTTCCTGTATACACACTTTCCAGGCGTGCTCCTTAAGCCACTCGGACACTTCACCGTATCTCTTCAAACATGTTCTGTCTGTCGAGGCGCGCTAATGTAGTCGAAAGCTTTTCCGATGGCAAACTTTTTTTGCAGAATTTTCATGCGCTTAAGAGAAAAAGCCGTTTGCGCTGCTGACGGCCCATGGCAAACCGGCCAATCTCCGGTGACTGTGCCCCTTCTATATAGAAGCAAAATGGCGAGCTACGCTGGATCAGCCGCGAATCGGTGACTGGCGGGTCAGTCACGGCGCTTTACCTGACCTGCGGCGGTGGGTAACGTCTGCCCATCTTTCTTACAAGGAATAGCGTCATGAGTGAGTTGATTTCCTACCACCTCGAAGACGGTATCGCGACCCTGACCTTGAGCAACGGCAAGGTCAATGCCATTTCCCCGGACGTGATTGCGGCCTTTAATGCGGCGCTGGACCAAGCGGTGACTGATCGTGCCATCGTGATCATTACCGGTCAGCCAGGCATTCTGTCCGGCGGCTATGATCTGAAGGTGATGACAGCCGGGCCTAAAGAAGCGGTGGCGCTGGTGACTGCGGGGTCGACGCTGGCACGTCGCCTGCTCTCTCACCCGTTCCCGGTGATTGTTGCTTGCCCGGGTCACGCCGTGGCCAAAGGTGCTTTCATTCTGTTGTCGGCGGATTACCGCATCGGCGTCGATGGCCCGTTCAGCATCGGCCTGAATGAAGTGCAGATCGGCATGACCATGCACCACGCCGGGATCGAGCTGGCGCGTGATCGCCTACGTCGTTCGGCGTTCCACCGCTCAGTGATCAATGGCGAGATGTTTGATCCGAAAAGTGCTGTGGATGCCGGGTTCCTCGACAAGGTGGTGTCCGCCGAGGAACTGCAAGGTGCCGCCCTTGCTGCCGCGCGCCAACTGAAGAAGATCAACATGCTCGCGCACAAAAATACCAAGCTGAAGGTGCGCAAGGCGCTGCTGGAAACCCTCGATAACGCCATCGTCCAGGATCAGGAGCATCTGGGTTAAGCCCAGGCTCAAGCATTGAAGAAAAGCCCGACCCTCGTGTCGGGCTTTTTCTTACACGCTCGGTTGAAAACGCTGTAGCGGCTCTAGGACGGGTCTGACAAGCAACTCTGAAACATGCGCTTAAACATCGCCTATCTCCGGACTCTATAGCGGCAATTGCCGAAAACAGTGCACATCCGTACACTGCGCCACCTTTTGTCCCGGTGGGGCCTGAAAATGCTGTTCGTGTTTCGTATGTTATTGATGGGCCTGCACTTTATTCTGGCGGGCATCCTTGGGGTGATCCTCGGTATATGCCGCCCTTTCAATCCGGACAACAGCCGACTGTGCGCCCGCCTCTACGCACTCCCGGCGATGTGCATTTTGCGCCTGCGGGTCAAGTCCGATGTCAGCGGCTTGATGAACAAGCCCGACAGTTGCGTGATCATCGCCAACCACCAATCCAACTACGATCTGTTCGTGTTCGGCAACGTCGTACCTCGTCGCACCGTGTGCATCGGTAAGAAGAGCCTGAAGTGGGTACCGCTGTTCGGGCAGTTGTTCTGGCTGGCCGGCAATGTGTTGATCGACCGTGGCAATGCGCACAAGGCGCGACAGTCGATGCTGACCACTACCAATACCCTGCAGAATGAAGACACCTCGATTTGGGTGTTCCCGGAAGGTACGCGTAACCTTGGCGAAGACTTGCTGCCATTCAAGAAAGGCGCGTTCCAGATGGCGATTGCCGCGGGTGTGCCGATCGTGCCGGTGTGCGTCAGCAGTTACATCAAACACATGCGCCTGAATCGCTGGCGCAGCGGGAAAATTCTCATACGCTCGCTGCCGGCGATTCCTACAGCCGGATTGACCATGGATGACATGCCCATGCTGATCGATCAGTGCCGTGAGCAGATGCGCGAGTGCATCGAATCGATGGATCGGCAGCTACAAGCCGCCTGAAAACGAAACCCGCCCTGTGCGGGTTTTCTTTTGCCCGGTGAACTGTGCAGATTTCACTGACTCTGAAGCAGCGACACGGCTAAGCTGAAGCCTTTCATTCCCTGCCATTTGCCAAAAAGAAGTGAATCACCACCATGGGTCGAGTTGTTGCTGCTGCGGTGTACAGCGCGGGTAAGAAAGTCACCAATATTACCCTCGATGAAGGTGCTGCCTGGGCCGCGAAAACCGGTCACTTTGTCTGGATCGGTCTGGAAGAGCCGGACGCTCAGGAGCTGTTCAATCTGCAACGTCAGTTCAACCTGCACGAATTGGCCATCGAAGACGCCCTGGAAAAACACAGCCGACCAAAGCTGGAAACCTTTGGCGACGCTTTGTTTATCGTCACCTACTCGCCCATCCGTGAGAACGGCGTTCTGCAGTTCATCGAGACGCACATCTTCGCGGGCAAGGGCTACATCATCACCGCGCGCAACGGCCACTCGGCGTCCTACGCCCATGTCCGTCAACGCTGTGAGGCGCGGCCGCTGTTGCTGGAGCACGGAGAAGACTTCGTCCTCTACGCGTTGCTCGATTTCGTCATCGAGAACTATCAGCCGGTGGGCGAAGCGATTCATGCCGAGATTGATGAGCTGGAGCGCAACGTGCTGTGCAGCGCTTTGAACGAGCGCGATATTCAGAAGCTGCATGGCTTGCGCCGCGATGTCGTGCGCTTGCGTCGTTACGCAGCACCGATGGTCGAGATTGGCGAGGAATTGCAGAAGCTCAGCTTTCCGTTTATCGACAAGAACATGCGCCCGTACTTCCGCGACGTGCAGATTCACGTGACGCGGCAAATGGAAGACCTGAGCACTCTGGCCGACATTGCCAGCCAGACCATCGAGATCGGTGTGTTACTGGAAGCGTCTCGGCAGAGCGTGGTGCAGCGCAAGTTTGCTGCCTGGGCGGCGATTCTGGCGTTTCCCACGGCGGTGGCGGGGATTTACGGGATGAACTTCCAGAACATGCCGGAGCTGAGCTGGCATTACGGCTATTTCGGTGTGCTGGGGTTTATTACGGTGGGATGTGTGAGTTTGTGGGCGAGTTTCAAGAAGTCTGGGTGGTTGTAAATCAAAAGATCGCAGCCTTCGGCAGCCCCTACGGGATTTCAGTGTAGGAGCTGCCGAAGGCTGCGATCTTTTGATCTGCTATTAAGCGACCTCAGGCTTGTGCGCCACAAACCGCATCATCCATTCCGCAACCGTCGCGCCATGGTGTTCCTGTTCAAGACTGGCCACACCCTTGCTGTAGATCTGCGAACCCAGTGCTTCCTGACGCAAATCGAGCAGCGCCCGCGAGTAATCGTGAATGAACTCCGGATGGCCCTGGAAGCACAGCACCTGATCATTGATGTGGTACGCGGCAAACGGGCAGAAATCGCTGGAAGCAATCACCGTGGCGTTTTCCGGCAGTGCAGTAACCTGATCCTGGTGGCTGATCAGCAACGTCAGTTCTTCACGCACCGGGCTCATCCACGGCGCCTTGGCCGCGAGTTTGTAGTTGTGGGTGCCAACGCCCCAGCCCTGCGTCGCGCGCTCGCTCTTGCCGCCCAGCAGCAGCGCCAACAGTTGATGGCCGAAACACACGCCAAGCAGTTTGTCGCCACGCTCGTAACGGTTCAGCAGGTATTCCCTCAGCGTTTGAATCCACGGGTCGGTACCGAACGAGTCGGCCTTGCTGCCGGTGACCAGGTACGCGTCAAAGGTCAGGTCGTCGCTCGGGTATTCGCCCTGCATCACGTTGTAGACGGTGAACTCGGCGGCAATCGGTTGCTGCGAGAACAGGCGCTGGAACATCTGCCCATAACCCTGATATTGATCGACCAGTTCCGGACGCAGGATGTCGGTTTCCAGAATGCAGATGCGTAGCGACATAAAAAATACCTGACACATGATGGGAATAATGAACACCCCAGAGCCTGCCTTGAAACACCCTGACAAGGCAAGCCCCGGAGTGCGCCTCCCGTTAGAACATTTCACCCTTTGCCGCTTTGTCCAGCAGCAGCGCTGGCGGGGCGAAACGCTCGCCATATTGCTCGGCCAGGTACTGCGCGCGGGCGACGAAGTCCTTCACGCCGTATTGATTGATGAACTGCAACGCACCGCCGGTCCATGCTGCGAAGCCGATGCCGAAGATCGAGCCAATATTGGCGTCCGCCGTCGAGGTCAGCACGCCCTCCTCCACGCAACGCACGGTTTCGATGGCTTGCACGAACAACAGCCGATCACGTACGTCCTTCGGCGAGATCTGCCCGTCGGCCTTCTCGAAACGCGTTTTCAGTTCCGGCCACAAATGCTTCTGGCCACCGGCCGGGTATTCATAGAAACCACCGCCAGCAGCCTTGCCCGGACGTTTGTATTCGTTGAGCAGCAAGTCAATCACGGCGAAGGCCGGATGCTCAATCAGCGGTTTCCCTTCTGCCTGTAGGTCTTTGGCCGTTTGCTTGCGGATATGACTCATCAGGCTGAGGGAAACTTCGTCGGAGATCGCCAGAGGCCCGACCGGCATCCCGGCCTTGCGCGCTTCGGTCTCGATCATCGGCGCGCTGACGCCTTCGCCGAGCATGGCGATGCCTTCGTTGGTGAAGGTGCCGAAAACCCGCGAGGTGAAGAAACCGCGACTGTCGTTGACCACGATCGGGGTTTTCTTGATTTGCAGGACGAAATCAAAACCGCGCGCGAGGGTTTCGTCGCTGGTTTGCGCGCCTTTGATGATTTCCACCAGCGGCATTTTTTCTACCGGACTGAAGAAATGCAGGCCGATGAATTTGCTTTGATCCGGCACGGCGCTCGCCAGTCCAGTGATCGGCAAGGTCGATGTATTGGAAGCAATAACCGCATCTGCGCCGACCACCTGCTGCGCGGCCAGAGACACCTTGGCCTTGAGCTCACGGTCCTCGAACACCGCTTCGATGATCAGATCGCACCCGGCCAGATCGGCATCGCTTTCGGACGGTGTGATCCTCGCCAGCACTTGATCACGCTGCGCAGCATTCATCTGGCCACGGGTGACCTTTTTGTCCAGCAACGCCGCCGAGTGCGCTTTGCCTTTCTCGGCAGCCGCGAGGTTGATGTCCTTGAGCACCACCTCGATCCCCGCCGAAGCACTGACAAACGCAATCCCGGCGCCCATCATCCCGGCACCGAGTACGCCAACCTTCTGTGTTTTATAAGGCGCAAAACCCTGAGGCCGCGAACCACCGGCATTGATTTCGTTGAGCTGAAACCAGAACGTACCGATCAGGTTTTTTGAAATCTGCCCAGTGGTCAACTCGGTGAAATAACGGGTTTCAATCAGGTGCGCAGTGTCGAAATCCACTTGAGCGCCTTCCACCGCTGCGCAGAGGATTTTCTCCGGTGCCGGCATTGTCCCTTGGGTTTTACTGCGCAGAATCGACGGTGCAATCGCCAGCATTTGCGCAACTTTCGGGTTCGACGGCGTACCGCCAGGAATCTGATAACCCTTCACATCCCAACGCTGCACCGCCGTCGGATTGGCGACGATCCACGCGCGCGACTTGGCCAGCAACTCTTCGCGATCCGCCGCCAGCTCATCAATCAAACCGGCCTGCAAGGCTTGTTGCGGCCGCACTTTCTTGCCTTCGATCAGATACGGCAGCGCTTTCTCGATTCCGAGCATGCGCACCATGCGCACCACCCCGCCGCCGCCCGGCAGCAGGCCGAGTGTCACTTCCGGCAGACCGAGCTGCACCGACGGTTCATCCAGCGCCACGCGGTGATGGCAGGCGAGACAGATTTCCCAACCTCCACCCAACGCCGCGCCGTTAATCGCCGCGACCACTGGTTTGCCGAGGGTTTCCAGGGTGCGCAGTTGCCCTTTGAGGGTCAGCACCATGTCGTAGAAAGCTTTGGCTTCGGGCTTGCCGACTTTGATCAGCTCATTGAGATCGCCGCCGGCAAAGAAGGTCTTCTTCGCCGAGGTAATGATCACGCCGGCAAGGTTGTCTTTTTCCGCCAGCAGTCGGGCGACGCACGCGGCCATGGCCTCGCGGTACACGGCGTTCATGGTGTTGGCGCTCTGGCCCGGCATGTCGATGGTCAGCACGACAATGCCGTCCTGAGCTTTTTCGTAACGAATGGCTTCGCTCATAACAAGGTTCCTTGAATTTCGGGGCTCAGAGGCGTTCGATGATGGTGGCAATGCCCATGCCGCCGCCGACGCACAGCGTCGCCAGGCCATAGCGCAGGCGCCGCGCTTCCAGTTCATCGAGCAGGGTGCCGAGGATCGCGCAACCGGTGGCGCCCAACGGGTGGCCCATGGCGATAGAGCCGCCGTTGACATTGACCTTGGCCGGGTCGACGGCCATGTCCTTGATGAACTTCAACACCACCGAGGCAAACGCCTCGTTGACCTCGAACAGGTCGATGTCTTCGACGCGCAGCCCGGCCTTGGCCAATGCCTTGCGGGTGGCCGGCGCCGGGCCGGTGAGCATGATGGTCGGGTCGGTACTGGTGACCGCCGTGGCGACGATTCGCGCCCGAGGTTGCAAGCCCAGCGCGCGGCCCTTGGCCTCAGAGCCGATCAGCATCAACGCGGCACCGTCGACGATCCCGGAACTGTTGCCCGGTGTGTGCACATGATTGATCCGTTCGACATGGCTATAGACCCGCAGCGCGGTCGCGTCGAAGCCCATCTGCCCGATCATTTCGAAACTCGGCTTGAGCTTGCCCAAGCCCTCAAGGGTCGATTCGGCGCGAATGAATTCATCATGATCGAGCAGGATGATGCCGTTCTGATCCTGCACCGGCACCAGCGATTTGTTGAACGAGCCGTCCGCCCGCGCCCGTGCGGCTTTCTGCTGCGAGTGCAGCGCGTAGGCATCGACGTCCTGACGGCTGAAGCCTTCGAGGGTGGCAATCAAGTCCGCACCAACGCCTTGCGGGGTGAAATGACTGTGCAGGTTGGTCTGCGGGTCCAGCGCCCAGGCGCCGCCATCGCTGCCCATCGGCACCCGTGACATCGACTCGACGCCGCCAACCACCACCAAGTCTTCGAAACCGGAGCGCACTTTCATCGCGCCGAGGTTCACCGCCTCCAGCCCCGAAGCGCAGAAGCGGTTGATCTGCACGCCCGCGACGCTGACGTCCCAATCAGCCACTTGCACGGCGGTCTTGGCGATGTCCGAACCCTGATCACCAATCGGCGTGACGCAACCGAGCACCACATCATCGACCTGGCTGGTGTCCAGCGAAGTGCGTTCGTGCAGCGCGGTCAGCAAACCGGCCAGCAGATTCACCGGTTTGACGCTGTGCAGGGCGCCGTCTGCCTTGCCTTTGCCACGGGGCGTGCGTAACGCATCGAAAATCAAAGCTTGGGTCATGACGTCCTCGAACCTGTGCGGTGAGTGATTGCTTGTGCCTTCACTCTTGACCCGCGCGGTCGCGGATTCAATGACCACAGCGCTCAATGCGGTTGACGCACACGCTCAGACGGACGGTCATCGGGCGTCGGGTGAACCGGTTCAGGTCGGCGAGTTGTCTAGCCAGCGGGCGGCAAAGAAGCTGGCAATACGCCTCATGCCTTTTTAATCGCAATTTCTTAAAGCTCCATATGAAATGGATCTAAGCCAAGCGTGACGCGGGCCCTAAGGTAGTACTTGTACGTCAGAGTCGTCGGGTTTTGCCGAGGCCGGCGTCCTTCAACAGGAAGTGCACCGCTTGCCGTCATGGATATGCAGGCAGGCATCAGGAAATAACAATAAAGGCGGTCAAGCCATGTTCAAACAACCGAAAGTTCGTCAAGCAGGGCTCATTCTTTTCGCCACGACGCTGTTGTTGATTTTGCCGAATCTGACCAAGGTCATCGGCTGAATCGAGCGGCAGGTAGATCTATCGCCACTGAATATGTGACTGGCCCGCTACCCGGGCCAGCGTGGCTGTGCCAACCTTTGCGCACATCCACGACATGGACGGCGATCATTTGAAAGCGCTCATCGTATTCGGGGCCCTGCTGCTGAGCATGCCCTTGTCTGCCGCGCAGTTGCACTTGCAACTGGGCGAAAACAGTCGCACCTGGCAGACCGAGGAGTTGCTCAAGCATCCTCAGGTGCAAAGCATCACCATCAAAAACGACGTGTCCTACAAGAAGGAAATGGTCTACCAGGCCGTGCCGGTGGCCGCGTTATTGACCGGGATTAAACCCGAGGATCATCTACAAGCAGTCGCACTGGACGGCTTTGCTGCGGAATTGGCGGCGGCGCCATTGCTCAATGGCGAAGGCGCCCGAGCCTGGCTGGCGATTGAAGATCCGGCGCATCCGTGGCCACCGTTGTCGAAAGACAAGCACAGCGCCGGACCGTTTTATCTGGTGTGGACGAATCCGCAGGCGGGCAACATCAGCCCCGAGCAGTGGCCGTTTGAAGTGGCGAGCATCAAGCGCATGGCGCCGGTGGCGGAGCGCTTCCCTGCCCTGCTGCCTGATCCGGCGTTGAAGAAAGATGATCCGGTGAATCTGGGTTTTGCGTTGTTTCAGAAGAATTGCCTGGCGTGTCACCGATTGAACGGTGCCGGGGATGCGCAGTTCGGGCCGGATCTGAATATTCCTTACAGTCCGACGGAGTATTTCGGGGTGGATTTCTTGAAGCGATATATTCGTGATCCGCAGAGTTTGCGCCAGTGGCCGCAGGCGAAGATGCCGGGGTTTTCGGCAGAGGTGTTGCCGGAGGGGGATCTTGATTTGCTTGTGGGTTATCTCAAGCACATGGCCGGACGCAAAATTAAGCCCTGAAACCTTGAGCCTTGGGTGGCTATCTCTGGCCTCATCGCTGGCAAGCCAGCTCCCACAGGTTATGCGCTGACTTTGAATCAGCGGTAATCCTGTGGGAGCTGGCTTGCCAGCGATTGCGGTACCTCGGATCTACTGTTGTTGCACGGAGATGATCGGGGTCGGTGAGACGAATACTTTCGCGTGCATCTGCTCACACCCACCACCCCGGCGCATGCCGCGCACCGGGCAGGCGTCGAGGTAATCCAGACCCACCGCCAGCTTCAAATGCCGCTCCGGCCGCGCCAGTTCGTTGGTCACGTCAAAGCTGTACCACGCGTCATCCAGCCACGCTTCGGCCCAGGCATGGCTGGCCAGATGCTCGCAATCCTCGCTGTACAAATACCCCGACACGTAACGCGATGGCACGCCCAGACTGCGCGCGCAGGCCAGAAACGCGTGGGTGTGATCCTGACAAACCCCGGCACGCCCGGCGAAGGCTTCAGCGGCGCTGGTGTCGACCTCGGTGGAACCCGGCGTGTAGGTCATGTGCTGATTCAAGCCGTGCATCAGATCGATCAACGCCGTGCGGTCGCGCCGCTGCTTGCAGGACTTCTCGGCGAATGCGCGCAAAGCCTCGTCCGCCTCGGTCAACCGGGTAAAGCGCAGAAACGGCAGCGCCGACTGGCTCTCGTGTTCAGCCTCGCGCAATTCATCGATATCAACCTGACCACGCGCGCCGATGATGATCGCTTCGTGCGGCTCGTCCATGGTCAGCACATGCAGGATGTTGCCGAACGGATCGAGTTGCGCGCGCACCGGACGCGGCAGGTCCAGTTGCCAGCTCAGCACATGTTGACGCTCGCTGTCGTGGGGGGTCAGCCGCAGGTACTGGATGCTCGCCCGCACCTTATCTTCGTAGTGATAGGTGGTCTCGTGGCTAATGGAAAGTCTCATGCAGCCTCCAGGTAGGAACTGTGAATGGCGTTACCCAACTGGCGCACCAGCGGGATGAATTCGGTCAGCCAGGCATGCAGGCCTTCCTCGAGGATTTCGTTGATGCCGGTGTAGCGCAGGCGCGCGTCCATTTCGGCGGCCAGACGTTGCGCGGGACGCCCGTTGGCACCGGGCAACTGCGCGAGAATCTGGTCGATCTCTTCGGTGCAGGCGCGCAGCGAACGCGGCACGTCGGCGCGCAACAGCAGCAACTCGGCGACGTGCCGCGCGCCCGGCGCATCACGGTAGATCTCGGTGTAGGCCTCGAACGATGACAGTGCGCGCAGCAAGGCACTCCATTGGTAGTACGCGTGGGCCGTGCCGTCGCTGACCGCTTCAGCTTGATCGCCAGCCATTTCGTAGCGGGCATCGAGCAATCGCAGCGTGTTGTCCGCGCGCTCGATAAACGTGCCGAGACGAATGAAACGGAACGCATCGTTGCGCATGATCGTGCCGTACGACGCACCACGAAACAGGTGCGAACGCTCCTTGATCCACTCACAGAAACGGCTCATGCCGTAGCGGCTCAGGCCCTGTTCGGCGATCCCGCGAATCTCCAGCCATGTCGCGTTGATGTTCTCCCACATGTCCGCCGTGATGCGTCCGCGCACTGCATGGGCACTGGCTCGCGCGGCGCCGAGGCAGCTGTAGATGCTCGCCGGGTTGGCCGCGTCGAGGGCGAAAAAGTGCAGCAAGCGTTCGGCATGCAGCGCGCCGTGACGCTCCAGATAATCCTCAAGGGTGCCGGTGATCAACAGCGGCATTGCCAGTTCGTGCAAGCCATCACCGCGACCGTCCTGCGGCATCAGCGACAGCGAATAACTGACGTCGAGCATCCGTGCGAGGTTTTCCGCCCGCTCCAGGTAACGCGACATCCAATACAGATCCGAGGCAGTTCTACTTAACATGGCAAGCTTCCTTCAATCCTCGACCACCCAGGTGTCCTTGGTTCCGCCGCCCTGTGATGAGTTCACCACCAGCGAGCCTTCGCGCAGCGCGACGCGGGTCAAACCGCCGGGCACCACGCGGGTTTCGCGCCCGGACAAGACAAACGGGCGCAGGTCGATATGGCGCGGCGCAATGCCGTTTTCGACAAAGGTCGGACAGGTCGACAGCGACAGCGTCGGTTGCGCGATGTAGGCGTGGGGCTTGGCCTTGATACGTTCGCGAAAGGCGTCGATTTCGGCCTTCGTCGACGCCGGCCCGACCAGCATTCCGTAACCGCCGGAGCCTTGGGTTTCCTTGACCACCAGATCTGGAAGATTGGCCAGCACGTGGGAAAGTTCAGACGGGTTGCGGCATTGCCAGGTCGGCACGTTTTTCAGGATCGGTTCTTCATCGAGGTAGAAACGGATCATGTCGGTGACAAACGGGTACACCGATTTGTCATCGGCCACGCCGGTACCGATGGCATTGGCCAACACGACGTTGCCGGAGCGATAGGACGACAGCAGACCCGGCACGCCGAGCATCGAGTCCGGGTTGAATGCCAATGGGTCGAGGAAGGCGTCGTCGAGGCGGCGGTAGATCACGTCCACCGCTTTCGGGCCGTCGGTGGTGCGCATGAAGACTTTGTCGTCACGCACGAACAGATCCGCACCCTCGACCAGTTCCACGCCCATTTCCCGCGCAAGAAATGCATGCTCGAAGAATGCACTGTTGAAGCGCCCCGGCGTCAGCACCACGACGCTCGGGTCATCGATCGGGCTGGAGCTTTTCAGGGTGTCGAGCAGCAGGTTCGGGTAGTGATCGATCGGCGCGATGCGCTGCGCGGCGAACAGCTCCGGGAACAGACGCATCATCATCTTGCGGTCTTCGAGCATGTAGCTGACGCCGCTCGGCGTTCGCAGGTTGTCTTCGAGCACGTAGTAGGTGCCGTCGCCATCGCGCACCAGATCGACGCCGGAGATATGCGAATAGATATCGCGGTGCAGATCCAGGCCTTGCATCGCCAACTGGTATTGCTCGTTGGCCAGCACCTGTTCGGCGGGGATGATCCCGGCCTTGATGATGCGTTGCTCGTGATAGAGGTCGGCGAGAAACATGTTCAACGCCTTGACCCGCTGGATGCAGCCGCGCTCGACGATCCGCCACTCGCTGGCGGGGATGCTGCGCGGAATGGTATCGAAAGGAATCAGCCGCTCGGTGCCCTGCTCGTCCCCATAGAGCGTGAAAGTAATCCCGGCGCGATGGAACAGCAGATCGGCCTCGCGTCGCCGTTGGGCCAGCAGCTCGTCAGGCGTGTCGGCCAGCCATCGGGCGAACTCCCGATAATGCGGGCGAACCTGGCCGCCGGCGTCGTACATCTCATCAAAATAGGTGCGGATCATGCCGTACTCCTTGTCACCCGGACCTACAGGCCTTCGCAAGGCCCGTGCCATCGGCATAAACGCTTTGATTTCAATCGGTTGGATATTCACGCCGCAGGCGCCGCACCATTCCTGTGCGGCAAATGCCCCAACCTGATTGCCCCCGCTTCATTGCGACGCACTGCATCGCCTATTAGCAGCATAGTCAGAGTTGATTTCACTGCCCGGCGCCGCTTGCGGATAATCCGCGCATTCGCTGCAAAACTTCGCCGCTCACAGCATTGCGAAGTGCTCAGCTCAACTGACCTTGACTGCCCCGGCAGCCCGCCCCGCTTTAACCTTGACCGGTTTGCTCTGCTTATCCGTCTTCCCTTTTAGCCACCCTCTCCGGTGGCTTTTTTTTGCCTTTTGGAAATGTTTTGAAAGCAAAAGCAAAAGATCGCAGCCCCCAACAGCCCCACACCGATTACATGTAGGAGCTGCCGAAGGCTGCGATCTTTTGATCTTCTATCTATCGACTCAATTCAACCGGTGGCGGCTACGCACCTCCTGTTTCACGCCCCATCCCTCGATTATCCCGCCCAAGGGTTCGACCACCGCCGAAAAGCCCTGCTCGAAATCGCCAATATCGTCATACGTCGCATACATCACTTTGCTCAATTCCAGCGCCCACGCGCCATCATCGCGCACACTGACCTGGGCATTGATGGACTCACCACGAAATTTGCCTGCCGCCCTGCGCGCCCGCTCCTCGTCCGGGAAAATGGCGTAGAACTCGATGGGATGGAATCGGGAAAAATCGAAACCGCCTTCTTTCATGCGGCGCAGAACATTGCTGCTGATGTCTTCTTGATAGGCTGTGCTCATGAATCGTCCCCCTCACATAGATGGATAGACTTTCCGTATTCCCGCCCCGGGCCTCTGGCCAAAGTACGACGGCAACGTGGTTGCACGCGGGAACAAGCATGTAGCTGACAAGACCAGACCTTAGCGATCCGTTCGCTGATCTCGCTTGCAGAGTAGCCCCAAGTCAGAGCTGCTGCCAAGGCCTGGTGTCAAGGTGACAGGAAGAATGTCAGACGGGAGTGATGCTGCGGATTTCAATGCTGTTCTGGGTTTTCAGGCTTTTCGCCCCGGCGTCGGGGGTGCGCCCTTCCAGATCGTTCAGATCCAGTGCGGCGGCCACGGGCAGAAGCTTCGCCTTGATCAGTTGAGCGGCCTCATCGTCACTGGGGCATTCCGCGCGCTCGAACACCTCATCGACAATTTCACCATGATCGTCCACGAAAGTGACTTTCCACTTTTGCATCGGTGCCTCCTCGATCAAACCCGCAAATGGGCTTACACCTAAATCGACTGGTGCGCCGAAAGTTGGTTCAAAAGGATTACAACGCACGAACATGAAAAAAACGACATCTATCACTGTAGGAGCTGCCGCAGGCTGCGATCTTTTGATCTTGTTTTTAATATCAGAATCAAAAGATCGCAGCCTGCGGCAGCTCCTACAGGTTCAGTGTCAGTCGTTGCTTGGCTTGTTGATCGCTTGCAGCACATATTGCGGCAAGGCGAACGCGCCGATGTGGATTTCCGGGTTGTAGTAGCGGGTGACGATGCCGCTGCCGATGAAGCGCTGTTGCAGGGTTTCACGGCTGAGCTTGCGGTAGGCCGGGTTGGTCGAACCCCACGCAAATGTCATCGAACCACCGATGTAGGTCGGCACCGCCGCCTGGTAGAAGTGCCAGTCCGGGAACAGGCTTTTCAGGCGACCGGCGGTGGTTTTCACTTCGTCGATCTGCATGAACGGCGTGCCGTTCTGGGTCACGAGGATGCCGCCTTCATTCAGGCAGCGGTGGCAAGCCTGATAGAAATTCTCCGAGAACAGCACTTCGCCCGGGCCGATAGGGTCGGTGGAGTCGGAGATGATCACGTCGAATTTTTCCGTGGTGGTGGCGACGAAACGCATGCCGTCGTCGATCACCAGGTTCAGCCGTGGATCGTCGTAAGCACCGCTGGAGTGGTTCGGCAGGAATTCTTTGCACATGTCGACCACGGTGCCGTCGATCTCGACCATGGTGATGTGCTCGACACCGGCATGCTTGGTCACTTCGCGCAGCATGCCGCCGTCACCGCCACCGATGATCAGCACGCGCTTGGCGCTGCCGTGGGCAAGGATCGGCACGTGGGTGAGCATTTCGTGGTAGATGAATTCGTCGGCTTCGGTGGTCTGGATCACGCCATCCAGCGCCATCACTCGGCCCATGCGCGGGTTCTGGAAGATCACCAGGTGCTGGTGTTCGGTGCGCACTTCGTGCAGCAGTTTTTCCATGCGAAAACGCTGGCCGTAGCCTTCGTAGAGGGTTTCCAGGTACTCGCTGGTTTTGGTGACGGTCATGGTGAAGTGCTCCGATGAATGCGCGGGCGTCAATCGTGGGGACGATTGCCCGGGAAAGGCGCGCATTCTACGTTGCCGAAGATGACAGGTCGAACCTCACAACCATAATCCCTGTAGGAGCTGCCGCAGGCTGCGATCTTTTGATCTTGTTTTTTTACAATCAACATCAAAAGATCGCAGCCTGCGGCAGCTCCTACATAGGTGCGGTCAGATCCGGACGTTGCCGCGCGGTCCGGCGATTGCCCAGATGATCAGGCCCAGCACTGGCAGGAGGATAATCAGCAGCACCCAGACGATTTTCATCCCGGTGGTCGCGCCGCTTTTCAGTACGTTGATGATGGCCCAAATGTCGAGGGCGAGGATGATCAGGCCGATCAGACCGTTGAACGTGGAACCCATGGTGTCGCTCCAGAATAGTGGCATGCACTTTTAGGATAGACGGTCGCGCGCAGGGTTCCCTTTTATTGCACTCAGACGTGAACGGCGATCTTCAGGGCTTCCAGCGCTGGCGCGGCGGCGATGCCGACTTCGGCGCACAGGTCCAGCACCCGTGGCACGTCGTTGCCGAAGACCAGCACCATTTGCAGCTCATCGTCGAGCAGCTGGCTGAAGTTCATCAGCGTGTAACCGCCGTTTTCCTTGTTCATGCTGCTCATCTGCACCTGGATGCGGTTGAGTGCGGTCAGGGCTTCGGTTTTCGCCAGTTGCTTGGGCTTGAGGTTGAAGTCGACGCCCGGGCCGAATGAAGCGACGATCTGCGCAAACAGATCGACGTAGGTGTCGGCCTGGAACAGCACGGTTTCCGGCAGGCTGCCGACCACCACCCACTCGCCCAACGGGATCGGGAAGGTGTCGTCGTAGTTGATGTCGGGATTGGTTGTCAGAAAAGCACCGGCATCGGCGTAGGCCTGTGCGGCTTCGTCGGCGACGTTCAGGATCTCGTCCTCGGCCATGCAGCCGGAGCTGATTTTGCTGATGAGTTCGGCGAGTGCGGCTTTCATGAGGGCGGATCCTGTGGAAGGTGAAATTTGAGGGCGCGGAGGATAGCGCACAACGCAAAAGATCGCAGCCTGCGGCAGCTCCTACAGAGGGATCAGTGTAGGAGCTGCCGCAGGCTGCGATCTTTTGACCTTATCAACCCAACAATTTTTCCAGCTGCGCCGTGGTATCAACCGCGCCCATGGTGCGCGCCGCATCGAGTGCCGTCACGCCATTGGCGTCCTTGGCCTGTGCATTGGCGCCTTTGCTGATCAGGTAATCAACGATTTCAACACGGTTGAACATCGCCGCCATCATCAGCGCGGTACGGCCATCAAACGACGAACCTTCGATCTCGGCACCCGCCTCGACCAACGCCTTGACCACCGCCAAATCACCTTTGAACGCCGCACCGGCAATCGGGCTTTGGCCGTTGCCATTGCGCATTTCCGGATCGGCTTGGTGTTTAAGCAGCACATTCACGGCGTCAACATGACCGTAATAACTGGCGAGCATCAGCAGCGTGTCGCCCTTGCTGTTCTTCAAGTTGACCGGCAAACCGGCGCTGACCAGGCGATCAAGCATCTCGGCATCACCGTCGCGCGCCTTGTTGAAAACCTGCTCGGTGAATTCGGCAGCTTCTTCAGGGGTCATCTGGCGGCTTTGGTCGGACATGGGGCAACTCCACTTTCGGTCAATCGGAAAGCCGACAGTTTCCCGAGCGCGACGAAAACTGTCACCCCCTTTTTCTCAAGATGATCTATAGCCACAATCAATAACGGTACTTGCCTTGATTGATTTCAGCCAACACTGCATCGGTCACCTGTACGTAAGTCTCGCTGCCCGGCAGCCAGGCGAAGATCGGATCGTCGCCTGTCTGACCGGGATCGAAACCTTCGTTCTTCAAGCGGGTTTTCTGGTACTTGAAGGTACCGGTGGTTTCCATTTTCACCTTCACCCGCAGGAAAAGCGGTACCGCATACGCCGGCATGCGTTCACGGATGAAGCTCAGTAACGCGGCGAAATCCAGCGTCGCGAGGGACTCGGACGGCGTGATGGCCGCCATGCCGGCGCGCCCGTTGGTGTTGCGTATTTCGACGCCATACGCCACGGCCTCGGAGATCTGCGGGTGTTGCAGCAAGAGGTTTTCAACTTCGGTGGTGGAGACGTTCTCTCCCTTCCAGCGATAGGTGTCGCCCAGTCGATCGACAAATTGCGCATGGCCGAAGCCGATGTTGCGCAACAGGTCGCCAGTGTTGAAAAAGCGGTCGCCCTTGCTGAATACATCCTGCAACACGACCTTGGCGGTTTTCTGCGGATCGGTGTAACCGTCCAGCGGCGCTTTCTCGTCGATCCGCGCCAGCAACAGGCCCTGATCGCCCTTGCCGACCTTGCGCATGAAACCGTCGTCGCTGCGGATCGGCTCGCCACTGTCATGGTCGTAGGCAACCAACTCCCAAGCCATCAGCGAGAAGCCGATGGTGTTGTCGAAATTGAGGACGTTGGTGAAACCGATGTTGCCGTCGCTCGCTGCGTACAGCTCACAGATGTGATCGACCGCGAAGCGCGTCTTGAACTCGGCCCAGGCGCCGGGGCGCAAACCGTTGCCGATCATCTTGCGCACCTCGTGGCGGTTGTCGTCGGCGCTGGCCGGTTGATCGACCAGATAACGGCACAATTCGCCGACGTAACCGATGGTGGTCGCGCGATAGCGGCGCACGTCGTTCCAGAACTGGCTGGCACTGAACTTGCGCCTGATCGCGAAGCCCGAGGCGCCGTTGACCGCCGAGCCCCAGCACACGCAAAGACCGGTGGCGTGGTACAGCGGCAAGGTGCAATAAACGACGTCGTCAGGGCCCATATTGAGGGCGATCAGGCCGAAACTGGCGGAGCTGCGCATCCAGCGGCCGTGCTTGAACACCCCGGCTTTGGGCAGGCCGGTGGTGCCTGAGGTGTAGATGTAGAAACACGGGTCGTCGAAAAACACCTGCTGGCTGCTCGGCGGATTATCGCTGCAGGCGTCGGCACTGGCGCTGATCAGATTGACGTAGCTGTCGGGCGCGATGCCCGGATGGCTGTAAGTGTCCTGATCGGCCACAAACCAGACCCGCTGGGGCACAATCGACACTTGCTCGCGCACGGCGGCAAATGCGGGCAGCAATTCTTCACCAACAACAATCGCCACCGGCGCCACCAGGTTCACGCTGTGGATCAGCGTGTCGCGCGTTTGCGAGGTGTTGAGCAATGCGCTGACCGCCCCGACCTTGGCCAGCGCCAGAATGGTCACCAGCAATTCCGGACGGTTTTCGATAAACACCGCGACCACGTCGCCCTTGCCGATGCCCTGCCCGCTCAGATAATGAGCGATGCGGTTGGCCCACTGGTTGACCTGTGCATACGTCAGCGACACATCGCCCTGCAATAACGCAGGCCCGTGCGGATTGCGCAGGGTCGCTTGCTCGAAGGTCCAGCCAAGGCCACAACTCTGTGTCGGATCCGTGACGTTGGCCACCTTCATGCCTTTGACCACCCGCGGGATGGCTTTGGCAATCATCGGCAGCTTGCGGAGCATCATGCCCCAGGTAATCGTGTCGCTTGGCGCGTGACTCATGGAAGCTCCCCGTTCGACCTTGACGTGCAGGTCGGTGTTTTTATTGTCGGGCAAAGGCTGATACGACCGACGCATCCGAGCGCGGGCCGAGATCGAAAATACGTCAGCGCTTCTCGGGCTGTACACGCGGTTTTTGCAATGTTTTGTATCCGCTGACGTGGCGGGCGCGGAGCTGATCCCCGGGTCAGCGTTTGGTTCCGTAGAAATGATCACGATCCCGCAAAATGCAGGATGCACGATGGCCACTCATGCAGATTGCACGACGCCTTGAAAAACCATTATTTTCAAGCCATTGATTTATAACGATATTTTTTTAATCAAATGCTGGCACAAACTCTGCAACCTCCTCTGCATGCTTGCCATTCAAGTGCATACGGAGCTGAAAGACATGAGCCTGATCCAAGAAAAATTTACCTCCCTGTTCTCCAACTTCGACGTCACCACTGCGCCACGTCCCGATGGCGGGATCCTGCTGACCTTGCGCAGCAGCGATGGCAAAGTGTTCAAACGTGCACTGACTTATCAACAACTGCATGCTGGCGACCAACTGTCGTGGGCGATCAGCGCAATCCGTCGTGACCTCGCGGAACAAGCCAGTGAGCTGCCGCAAATCGCCATGCTGCAAAGCCAGCAGCGTTTTGCTCTGCCGACGTATCACTCGCTGTAAGTTTTAAACCGCCTTAAACAAAACAGGCCGTGGAGCTCTCGCTTCACGGCCTGTTTTGTTTGTGCGCGATCGCTAACTCTTTGTAGGAGCTGCGGAACGCTGCGATCTTTTGATCTTGTTTTTGAAGATCAGGATCAAAAAATCGCAGCGTGCCGCAGCTCCTACAGGGTTTTGTGTGGTTAGAAGGCTTCGGGTTCGATGGCGCTGAAGGTGTCGACGGTGATGTGGCTGCCCAGCTCGCCGCCTTCGCGGGCCAGGCCGCAGGTTTGCAGGCCGGCCGCTTGTGCGGCGTCGAGTTCTTCGACGATGTCGGAGAGGAACAGAATCTCAGCCGGCTCAACGCCAATGGCTTGCTGAATGTTGGTGTAAGACTGCGCCTCACGCTTGGGCCCCGACGTGGTGTCGAAGTAGCCGCTGAACAACGACGTCAGATCCCCCGCCTCCGAGCAGCCGAAAATCAGTTTCTGCGCCTGAATCGAGCCCGACGAATACACAAACAGTTGATAACCCGCCGCATGCCAGCGTTGCAGCGCTTCGACCGCGTCCGGGTAGACGTGCCCTTTCAACTGCCCGGCGTGATAACCCTGCGCCCAGACCATGCCTTGCAAGGCCTTGAGCGGCGTGGCTTTGCGATCCTCCTCGATCCAGCTCAACAGAATTTCAACGACCCGCTCAACATCGGCTTGCGGTGCATTGCTGTCACGGCGCACGGCATCGAGTTGTTCGGCGACGTCGGCACGTTCGGCGTTCTGCCGAACGAAGTCCGGCAGGTGTTTGGCCGCGTAGGGAAACAGCACGTCAAACACGAAACTCACCGCGCTGGTGGTGCCTTCGATATCAGTGACAATGGCTTTGATCGACATCGAATCAGTCCTCCAGACGCGGGAAACGACCGGCGATGTCTTCGCCGGTGAAATTGGCAACCCAGCCTTCAGGGTTGTTGAACAGGCGGATCGCGACGAAGTGCGGATGCTCGCCCATGTCGAACCAGTGTTTGGTGCCGGCCGGTACCGAGATCAGATCATTCTTCTCGCACAGTACCGCGTAGACGTAATCGTCGATGTGCAGGGTAAACAGCCCACGACCGGCGACGAAAAAGCGTACTTCGTCTTCACCATGGCGATGTTCTTCAAGAAACTTGGCGCGCAGTTCGGCTTTTTGCGGGTGATCGCTGTTGAGGCTGATGACGTCGACGGTGATGTAACCGCGTTCGGTCATCAGTTTGTCGATCTGCTCTTTATAGGCGCTGATCACTTCTTCCTGGGTAGCGCCAGGCTGGATCTTTGCGGCGGCTTGCCAGCGGTCGAAGCGCACGCCCTGCTCGGCCAGGGTCGAGGCGATGTCTTCAAAGTGGGTCAGCACTTTGTTGGGAATGTCGGGGCTGGAGACGTGATAGACGGACAGGCTGCTCATTGGGGCAATTCCTCGGTATCGGCCTTGCCGTCCGGTTCTTGCAGACCGGTCGGGCACAGCATTTCATCAGGCAAATGGGCTGCTTCTGGTGAAGTCAGCCTTGGCGGTTCATGACGCTGCGGGTTTTCAACTCGCATTCAAACAGAAATTCAAAGGCCTCGATCTGCCGCAGCGCGTCGTTCATCTGCGCGCCCCAGGTGTAGAGGCCGTGGCCGCGAATCAGATAGCCGACGCAATCGGGATGGGCGTCGAGCCAAGGCTGCACCTTGGCGGCGAGGCGCGCAATGTCCTGATCGTTGTCGAAAATCGGCACACGCACCCGCGATTCATGGGTCGAAACACCGCTGAAGGCTTTTTGCAGTTCGTAATCTTCGAACTCGATAAAGTCTTCCGGCGTCAGGCGCGACAGCACCGTGGCGTTGACCGAATGGGTGTGCAGCACCGCGCCGATCTCCGGACGCCAGCTATACAGCTGAGTGTGCAACAGGGTTTCGGCGGACGGTTTTTTGCCCGGTTCCAGACTGTTGCCGGAAAGATCGGTGGCGAGCACATCGTCCAGACCCAACTGGCCCTTGTGCTTGCCCGACACCGTCAGCAGCGCTTCGCTCGGCGACAGGCGCGTCGAGTAATTGCTGCTGGTGGCCGGCGACCAGCCGCGACCATAAAGAAAACGCCCGGCGTCGACGATTTGCTGGGCGAGCTGTTCACGCGTAAGGCTCATGGCCTGTCCTCTTGCATACGTGTGGCAATGATAACGGCAGCAGCGAGCGCCGCGAGACTGGCAATACTAAAGGTCAATGTCGCGCCGAGGGCATTCCAGCTGTAACCGGAATACAACGCGCCGAGCGCACCGCCGGTGCCGGCCAGTGCCGCATATAGCGCCTGGCCCTGCCCTTGCTGGCGCGCGCCGAAGCTACGTTGCACGAACGCGATGGCAGCGGCGTGAAAACTGCCGAAGGTCGCCGCGTGCAGAATCTGCGCGAACAACAGCACCCAGAGAAACTCGGCGAACGAACCTAGCAGCAACCAGCGCAGCGCCGCCAGCAGAAAACTCGCCAGCAATACGCGGCGCAGGGAAAACCGCGCAAGAATCCGGCTCATCGCCATGAACATCAGCACTTCGGCGACCACGCCCACGGCCCAGAGCATGCCGATCGTGCCGCGCGTGTAACCAAGTCGTTCGAGGTGCAAGGTCAGAAAGGTGTAATACGGGCCGTGGCTCATCTGCATCAGCGCCACGCAGCCATAAAACGCCAGCACGCCGGGATTGCGCAGTTGCTTGAGGAAACCCTCGCCGTTCGGCCGGTTGCCTTGCGGCGGTTGCGCGTTCGGCACCCACAAACTGCTGAGGACGATGCCAGCCATGATCAGTACAAGCGCCGCCGGGTAGATGTCGAGGCTGAGCCACTCGAACAGACGACCGAGCACCACCACAGTGATGATGAAACCGATCGAGCCCCACAGGCGAATCTGGCTGTAACGCGAGGTCTGCCCCTGCAAATGCGCGAGGGTGATGACTTCGAATTGCGGCAGCACCGCGTGCCAGAAGAACGCGTGCAGCGCCATGACCATTGCCAGCCAGGCGTAGGTTTTGCTGACGAAAATCAACGAGAAGGTCAGCAGCGTACACACGGCGCCGAAGCGCACGATGGCCAGACGTTTGCCGGTGTAGTCGCCGAGCCAGCCCCAGATGTTCGGCGCCACGCAGCGCATCAGCATCGGGATGGCGACCAGTTCACCGATCCGCGCCGGACTGAAGCCGAGGTGATCGAAGTACAGCGCCAGAAACGGCGCTGTCGAACCGAGCAAGGCGAAATAGAACAGATAGAAACTGGACAGTCGCCAGTAAGGGAGCGCCGCCACGGTTATGCCGCGACGGCTTCAAGGCCTGCCATCAAAGCTGACCCAGCACCGGCGTGCTCACGCGCACATCGGCGTTCTGGCCACGGTGACGCAGCAGGTGATCCATCAGCACGATGGCCATCATCGCTTCGGCAATCGGCGTGGCGCGGATGCCGACGCACGGGTCGTGACGGCCCTTGGTGATGACGTCGACCGGGTTGCCGTGGATGTCGATCGAACGGCCCGGAGTGGTGATGCTCGACGTTGGTTTCAACGCGAGATGGGCAACAATCGGCTGACCGGAGGAGATACCGCCGAGGATGCCGCCGGCATTATTGCTGAGGAAACCTTGCGGGGTCATTTCATCACGGTGCTCGGTGCCGCGCTGGGCGACCGAAGCGAAACCGGCGCCGATTTCCACGCCTTTCACCGCGTTGATGCTCATCAGCGCGTGCGCCAGTTCGGCGTCGAGACGGTCGAAAATCGGCTCGCCCAGACCCGGCATCACGCCTTCGGCAACGACGGTGATTTTCGCCCCGACCGAGTCCTGGTCGCGACGCAATTGATCCATGTAGGCCTCAAGCTCAGGAACCTTGTCCGGATCCGGGCTGAAGAAGGCGTTCTCTTCCACTGAATCCCAGGTCTTGAACGGGATTTCGATCGGGCCGAGCTGGCTCATGTAGCCACGGATGACGATGCCTTGGCTGGCCAGGTATTTCTTGGCTATCGCACCGGCTGCCACGCGCATCGCGGTTTCGCGCGCCGAGCTGCGGCCGCCGCCACGGTAGTCGCGCTCGCCGTATTTGTGGTGGTAGGTGTAGTCGGCGTGGGCCGGGCGGAACAGATCCTTGATCGCCGAGTAGTCCTTGGACTTCTGGTCGGTGTTGCGGATCAGCAGGCCGATCGAGCAACCGGTGGTGCGCCCTTCGAACACACCGGAGAGGATTTCGACTTCGTCGGCTTCCTGACGCTGGGTGGTGTGGCGGCTGGTGCCGGGCTTGCGGCGATCGAGGTCGCGCTGCAGGTCTTCGAGGGAGATCTCCAGGCCCGGCGGGCAGCCGTCGACAATGGCGACCAACGCCGGACCATGGCTTTCGCCCGCGGTGGTGACAGTGAACAACTTGCCGTAGGTATTGCCGGACATGCAGGACGCTCCGTGAAATCAAACCCAAATTCGTAATGCGCGCCAGTATACGCAGGCTAACCGAGTAGTTCATCCTCGAACCTTAGTGGTGCGGGTGAGTCCAACCGGCATCTTGGCGAATGATGGCGTGATGATGCTGCGAGTTTTGATCTTGAGTCTTACCCTGTTTACGGGCTTTGCCCAAGCGACGGTCTTACAACGCCCGGTAACTTTGGATACTGGCACCGGTGAGCTTTTCGGCTCACTGTTACTGCCAAAGTCCGACAAGCCGGTGCCGGTTGTCCTGATTATTTCAGGCTCCGGCCCTACAGACCGTGACGGAAACAACCCCGACGGCGGGCGCAACGACAGCCTCAAACGACTGGCGTGGGTGCTGGCCAAACACAACATCGCCAGCGTGCGTTACGACAAACGTGGAGTGGCCGCGAGCCTGGCGGCGACGCCGGACGAGCGTAATTTGTCGGTCGAGGCCTACGTGGCCGACGCGCAGGCCTGGGCGCGCAAGCTCAAGGCTGATCCGCGTTTCGGCCCGCTGATTCTGCTTGGCCACAGTGAAGGCGCGATGATCGCCACGCTGGCCGCGCCGAATGCCGAGGCGGCGGCGCTGATTTCCCTGTCCGGCACTGCCCGGCCGATCGATCAGGTCTTGCGTGAACAACTGGCGCGCAGCCTGCCGCCAGCGCTGATGCTGCGCAGCAATGAATTGCTCGACAGCCTCAAGGCAGGCCGCACCGATGACGATGTTCCGCAACCGTTGCAGGTGATTTTCCGCCCGAGCGTGCAGCCGTATCTGATTTCGCTGTTCCGCCAGGATCCGGCCAAGGCGTTTGCGCAACTGAAGATGCCGGCACTGATTGTTCAAGGCAGCAACGACATCCAGGTCGGCGTTGATGACGCCAAGCTGCTCAAGGCCGCCAAACCGGACGCCGAACTGGTGGTCATCGAAGGCATGAACCACGTCATGCGCATCGTGCATAACGACATGAAGCGGCAATTGGCCTCGTACAAGGACCCGAATTTGCCGCTGGCCGCAGAACTGGGCAGCAAAATCATCGAGTTTATTGACGGACTTCGCACCCGTTAAACGCTGTTTGCCCTCCAGTCCTGCAAAAAACGGCCGATAAGCCTTTGTCGCCAGCGCTATGGCTGGCGGCAAGCAGGGCTTGGACAGGATCTCGCCGTTATGACTGATACCCAGACTTCACCCGACACCACCGCTGAAAAAGACGCATCGCCAGCGGCCGAGCTGCCGTGGGCGGATGTCCACGTCGAGCACCACAAGATGCTCCGCCTGGCCCCGCTGCAGACCGACCGCAATACCGGCGGCCGGCCTCTGCGCTTTGTCGAATTCGGCTACGCCGAGCGCAACAGCAAAGAAAAAAGCCTGATGCGCATGGCGATCAAACTGCCGAGCCAGCGCGTTCGCAAAGAGCAGAATCATCTCGATGTGTGGGTCGATCACACCACCAAGCGTGTGAGTTTCGGCCCGGACAGCGGCTTGCAGATCGAACCGCTGAATCGCGGGATCGGCCGTTTCATGGCCGCACAAGGCATCACCTGGGCGAAAAAGCGCTGGCCCGCCTACACCGTCGACGGCATGGACTTGAACAACAAGGACGCGCTGAACGAAGACACGCGCCTGCGTCGCGATCATTTTCTGCGCGTGCACGGTTTTGATGTGGTGTACGCCGACGCCCAGCATTTGAAGGGTAGCGTCAAGGATGTGCTGGTCGGCGATTTGCTCGGCGACTGGAACAGCGAAAAGCTGCAGATCGTCGAGATTCTTGAAGCGGCGCAGATGCTGCAGCAGGCCGAGCAGAATCTGGCCGAGCAGGAAGTGAAGCTGAAGAAGCAGGAAGACAAGGTCAGCAAGTTCAAGCGTGAAGACGCCGGGTTGCGGTTCACGATTACCTGTCTGGTGGCGTTTGCGGTGTTTCAGGCGGGGCTGTTGATCTGGATTGCCACACACCGGTAAAGATTCAAGACCGAGGCGCTCCCATCGCGGGCAAGCCACGCTCCCACAGGTTTTGCGCCGTACCCGAATGTTGCGGTACACACAAAAACCTGTGGGAGCGGGCTTGCCCGCGATGCTTTTAAGGGTCAGACGCGGGAAGCGAACAGGGCCTGGTGATCGCGGCACTGCTCCGCCGTGAGCATGAACACGCCATGCCCGCCACGCTCGAACTCCAGCCAGGCGAAATCGACTTCCGGGTACAACGCTTCAACGTGTACCTGGCTGTTGCCCACCTCGACAATCAACAAGCCCTTCTCGGTCAGATGATCCGCCGCTTCGGCGAGCATGCGGCGCACCAGGTTCAGACCATCGTCACCACAGGCCAGGCCCAGCTCCGGCTCATGCTGATATTCATCCGGCATGTCGGCGAAATCTTCTGCATCAACGTATGGCGGGTTCGACACGATCAGGTCGAAACGCTGACCCGGCAAACCATCAAAACCATCGCCCTGCACTGTGTATACGCGCTCATCGACACCATGACGCTCGATGTTCTGATTGGCCACTTCCAGTGCTTCGAACGACAGATCCGCCAGCACCACTTCAGCGTTCTCGAACTCGTAGGCGCAGGCAATGCCGATGCAGCCGGAGCCGGTGCACAGGTCGAGAATGCGCGCCGGCTCAGTGCCGATCCACGGGGCAAAGTGGTTTTCGATCAGTTCGCCAATCGGTGAGCGCGGGATCAACACGCGCTCGTCGACGATAAACGACATGCCGCAGAACCACGCTTCACCCAGCAGGTAAGCGGTGGGAATGCGTTCTTCGATGCGGCGCTTGAGCAGGCGTTGCAGGTTGACCAGTTCGTCGTCTTCCAGCGCACAATCAAGATAGCTGTCGGCGATTTCCCATGGCAGGTGCAAGGCACCGAGCACCAACTGCCGGGCTTCGTCCCAGGCATTGTCAGTGCCATGGCCGAAAAACAGATCCTCCCCATGGAAGCGGCTGACGGCCCAACGGATGTGGTCGCGCAGGGTACGAAGTCGGGAAGTGATCACGGGGCAGAACTCCAGAAAAAACGACTGGCGATTCTACCAGCCAAAACGCGTGACGACGACGCAGGAAAAATTCCGAGGCGACGGTAGGAGTTTTCTGTTTTTTGCATCAGCTATTGAACAGAACGTGTAACTTGACAAGGCTGCAGGCCAATAACGACGGTGTCTACGATGGTAGCGATTCACAGAAGCGCTCAGCCAGAGGACAATGTCGCAAAAGCCCCACCCCAAGGAGCCCCAGAATGTCCGTTCCAAAAACGATGTTTCAACTCAGCGGTCGCGGTTACGCAGCGGCCACACTGAGCCATGCCACCGTGGTCATCATCGATGCCCAGAAAGAATACCTCAGTGGCCCGCTGGCCCTGAGCGGCATGGACGCGGCCGTCGCGAACATCAAACAAGTGGTTGCCGCAGCCCGTGCAGCCGGTCGGCCGATCGTGCACGTGCGTCACCTCGGCACCGTCGGTGGCCTGTTCGACCCGCAGGGCGAACGCGGCGAATTCATCCCCGGCCTGGAGCCGCAAGGTGATGAAACCATCATCGGCAAACTGTTGCCGAGCGCATTCCATGGCACCGAGCTGTTGGATCGCCTGCAAAACCTCGGCTCGCTGGACTTGATCGTCTGCGGTTTCATGAGCCATTCCAGCGTCAGCACCACCGTGCGCGCGGCGAAGAACCTGGGTTTCCGCTGCACCCTGGTGGAAGACGCCTGCGCTACTCGCGACCTGCCGTTCAAGGGCCGCGTGCTCAGCGCCGAACGTGTGCAGGAAGCCGAAATGGCGATCATGGCTGACAACTTCGCCACCCTCGCCTTGACGCAAGACTTGATCTGATCCGCTCTGATGAGCGGCTCACCGCGCCGCTCATCCGCAAAACCCTCTCATTTGCCGCAAATGCCATAGCCTCAGGAACAACCCGGTCAACTCCCGGTCGAAGGGCCGATACCCATTGAGGAAGGTCGGAATGAAGTTATCCGATGGATTTGACGCACGCCGCTTGCGGCCCAAAGGCCAAAGCAACTGGCGTTTTCGCTTCGGCGCGGCGATCGCGGCCATTCTGGCCACGTTCGGCGTGCTCCTGGCATTGGCCGGCGCCGCCAGCCTGATCGGGCACCCACCGGCGCTCGGTGATTTGAACGCTACACCGATGGGTTCGGCGATCATTCTGGCGGTCGGTTTGCTGTTCGTGTATTTCGGTGTCGCGCTGTGGCGTCGCTGCCGCCGTCGCGCACGGCAATCGCGGGAGCTGAACATGTCCCCGCACCTGATGAAAAAACACGACTGAATCACCGGCCTGGCTTTTTGCCGGGCCGTTTTGTTTCGACTTGGGTAAACTGGCCGCCCTTCGCGGAGGCTGACATGCAAGACGACGATTTTTCCCTGTTCAAAAACGAGCTGCGCGGCGTCAAGCCGATCAAGCACGATCGCGCCGATACCGGCAAACCCAAGACTGACCGCGCACAGATTGCCAAGCTGCGCCAGTCGGCCACCGTGCGCACCGAAACCACCACCGTTGATGGTCTGTCCGATCAGTTCGTGATCGACGTCGGCCCGGAAGACGAGTTGATGTGGTCGCGCGACGGCGTGCAGGAAAGTCAGATGCGCAAGCTCAAGGTCGGCCAGATTCCGTTTGAAGGCAGCCTCGACCTGCACGGCATGAGTGTCGAAAAGGCCCGCGAAACCCTTTGGGCGTTTCTCGCTGAGGCGACAAAATTCGAAATCCGCTGCGTGCGCGTCACCCACGGCAAAGCCGTGCGCCTGGACGGCAAACGGCCGATGATCAAAAGCCACGTCAACACCTGGCTGCGCCAACATGCGCAAGTGCTGGGCTTCTGCTCTTGCCAAGCGAAACACGGCGGTGCCGGCGCGGTTTATGTGATGCTCAAGCGCACGATGATGGAAGGCCGCGACGAATAATCCCGTTAGCTATGAGATTCGCCTTCGCTGCCCCCACTGAAGCCCCGCATGGTTAATCAAATGCGGGGCTTTTTCTTTACTCAAGATGTTCGAATCACGGAGCTGAACGGCAGCTTTCGGGCAGTCGGCTTTGCACCCACTGCCAGCGCCCGCCGCGTTAAGCGCGATTCAATGAGTGACAGGCGACAGCGCATCGTTGGCTGACGATGAGGGCACATAAACTGAATTGCTCAGCTCGTGTTCCTCTTGATGAGCCTTCTCGATGCGATACGTAAGTTCTTCTTCAAGGTTCTCATAGTCGACGTTTTTGCCGTCTTCGTCGCGCAGACCACCATAGTTGAACACGACAAGATGCTTGCGAAAGCCTTTGCCCTTACGCGCACTTGGCATCTTGAAAAAGATCTTCCACCGGCTGTCATTAAAGTTCGGCAGGGTGTCAGCCTTTTCGGCAATGATATGAAGTACCGTATTGAGCTGCATCTGAGCTATCCCGCTGTACGACTCGACCTCTGTGGCTTCAATCGATGTGTAAGGGACTAACCCATCAGCATTGAAAAACCAGATGCCTTTGTCCTTGAGGATCATCAACGTTTGCGAACCTGCGTTGCGGTTCAGCCACGCCATGCCCAAGTACCATATCGAACACACCAACAGCAGCCCAGCGATGCCATTGGACTCCATACGGAACCCCTGGATGGCCATAACCAAGAATAAAATGCCACCTAACAGAGCTCTCACAGGCACGCGGCGACGCTCAGTAAATGCCATATCATTGATTGAAGTTTTCATGATTTTCCTTTGGCTAGTAGGCGCGAAAATCGCATCCTGGTCATGCAAAAGGCCCCTTCGGGCCGTTGTTTTAAATGAATCTTTTACCCAGCATTTTTTGCCTGTGAACGCCAAGGCTCAGCCTCGACACGCAGCAGCTCTCTGGCTTCTTTACAGGGTGTGGCCGTTGCGTCAGTGACACCTTTACGGGTCATTAGAGGCAGCGAGAATGGCGAGTGCTGCCATAGCAAAAATGACGGTTCAGGATTTTACTCGATAAAATCGCTGACGTGAGCGATCTACTCTGGTGCGCTGCATGGCGGTGAGCGTTTCGGGGCAGGTTATTTTCTGCCATTCAAACACCTGTCGCGAACTGAGCGCCCATTCGAACTGGCGGACCAACTCTTCCAGGCCGCACTGATCGAATTGGGGATTCGCGCCCGCCGGCCATACAACTGCCGACACACATACGCTACCATGTGCTTCATGGCGGGTATGAACCCTGCGTTTATTGCCACTCAGCTCGGTCATAGCGTTCAGATGTTGCTATCGACTTATGCCCGACGGATCAATTCCAGCACCGACTGGGGTGAACTCGGTAAGCTCGAAAACAGCTTGATTGGCACAAAATTGGTACAGACAGAAACAGTACCCCTCTGAAACCCTTATGGAATCAGCCCCTGTGACACTGGAACAGAACTACACCGCGATCCTCGGCCAACTGGGCGAGGACGTCTCCCGCGAGGGCCTGCTCGACACGCCGAAGCGTGCCGCCAAAGCCATGCAGTACCTCTGCCGCGGTTATGAACAGACGCTCGAAGAGGTCACCAACGGTGCCCTGTTCAGCTCCGACAACAGCGAAATGGTGCTGGTCAAGGACATCGAGCTGTACTCGCTGTGCGAACACCACCTGCTGCCGTTCATCGGCAAGGCGCACGTTGCGTACATTCCGAGCGGCAAAGTGCTGGGCCTGTCGAAGGTCGCGCGGATCGTCGACATGTACGCCCGCCGTCTGCAGATCCAGGAAAACCTCAGCCGCCAGATCGCCGATGCGGTCCAGCAGGTCACCGGCGCGCTGGGCGTGGCCGTGGTGATCGAGGCCAAGCACATGTGCATGATGATGCGCGGTGTCGAGAAGCAGAATTCGTCGATGATCACTTCGGTGATGCTCGGTGAGTTCCGCGAAAACGCGGCGACCCGCAGCGAGTTTCTCAGCTTGATCAAGTAATACGCAGCACGAAGAAAACCGGCATTCATCGCCGGTTTTTTTTCGCCCGTGAAAAATCGGGTAAGCTGCGCGCCTTTCTTTATTTGCACCGTGAGGCTTTCAACGTGTTCGTCAAAGCGCTTCGTGTCGGCCTCGGCCAACTGGTTATCTTCATCGACTTCGTCACCCGCCCGGGCAAGAAAAAACGCCCCGCTGCTGCGCAGGCTCAGGTGGATACGGCGGCCAAGGATCTGACGTTGTATCAGTTCCACGCCTGCCCGTTCTGTGTGAAAACCCGCCGTACTTTGCGTCGCCTGAATGTGCCGGTGGCGTTGAAGGATGCGAAGAACAATGAGCAGGATCGCCAGGCACTGCTGGAACAGGGTGGCCGGATCAAGGTGCCTTGCTTGCGCATTGACGAGAATGGACAGACGACCTGGATGTATGAGTCGAAGGTGATTATTGATTATCTGGATAAGCGCTTCGCGGCGGTCTGATGATTATGTGGTGATGCTGATGGCCTCATCGCTGGCAAGCCAGCTCCCACAGGTTTTGTGAACGCCACAGATCACTGTGGGAGCTGGCTTGCCAGCGAAGAGGCCCGCACAGACACAGCAAATCTCAGACAAAAATAAACCGGCCCATGAGCCGGTTTATTTTTTCACGCCGCTTTATCCAACTGCGCCTGGCGTACCACCGCCGCCAATCGCTTCAGCCCTTCATCCAGCCGCGCCGGATCGATATGGCTGAAATTCAAACGCAAATGCCCATGATGTTTCTCCGGCTCCGGGAAGAACGGCTCCCCCGGCATAAACGCCACGTCATTGGCCAGCGCCTCATTGAGCAACGTTCGCGTATCCAGCGGTTGCTTCAATGTCAGCCAGAAAAACAGCCCGCCCTGCGGCATGTTCCAGTCGGCCAGGTCCGCAAAGTGAGTTTCCAGCGCGGCCTGAAACGCATCGCGCCGCAGCCGATAGAAGCCGCGCAATTCACTCAAATGCTGCTGATATTTCTCAGTGCCAATCCATTGCAGCGCCTGCCACTGACCAATGCGATTGGTGTGCAAGTCCGCTGATTGTTTGAGCTTGAGCAGGTGCGGGAACAGATCGGGGCTGGCGATCAGGTAGCCCACGCGCAAACCCGGCAGCAAGGTTTTCGACACGGTGCCGGTGTAGATCCAACTCGCCTTCTGCAAACGTCCGGCAATCGGTTTGGCACTGCCGCCGTCGAAGGTCAGCTCACGGTAAGGCTCATCTTCGATCAGGGTCACGCCGAACTCGTCGAGCAGCGCTGCGACCGCTGCGCGCTTGGCTTCGCTGTAACGCACGGCGGACGGGTTCTGGAACGTCGGGATCAGGTAGATGAACGCCGGACGATGTTGTTCGAGACGACTGCGCAGTTGCGCCAGGTTGGGACCATCGGACTCTTGCGGCACGGTCAGGCAGTCGGCGCCGAACAGCTGGAAGATTTGCAACGCAGCAAGATAGGTCGGCGCTTCGAGCAGGATTTCCGTGCCCTTGTCGATGTACAGCTTGGCCGCCAGATCGAGGGTTTGCTGGGAGCCGCTGACCACCAATACCTGACTCGCCTGGCATTGCAAGCCAAGCGCCCTCGCCTCCGCCGCCAACGCTTCGCGCAACGCCGGCTCGCCTTCGCTCATGCCGTATTGACCGAGCGCCAGCGGCATGTCGGCCCATTCGACTTTCGGCAGCATGGCCTCGGCCGGCAAGCCGCCGGCAAACGACATCACCTCGGGGCGCTGGGCAGCAGCGAGGATTTCACGGATTAAAGAACTTTTAAGGCGCGAGACACGTTCGGAAAAAGCCATAGGGGTCACCGGTAGCGAGGCGGACGAAAAATAAGTCAAACTGGTTGACTGAAATTACGACAGCTTGAGCGAGTACGTCAACATGCTTGACCTTAAAAACCCTGCAAGCCAACAACAGGCGATGGAAGCGTTTTTCTTCGGCTATCAGGCCTTCACCGCCAAGGCTGACGAAATGCTCGAGCGACGCGGGTTGTCGCGGGTGCATCAGCGCATTGTGTTTTTCATCGCGCGGTACCCGAATTTGAATGTGAAGGAATTGCTGGGATTGCTCGGCGTGAGTAAACAGGCGCTGAACATGCCGTTGCGGCAGTTGCAGGAAATGCACCTGGTGGACAGCGTGGCCTCGGAGACGGACAAGCGAAAGCGGCTGCTGGCATTGACGGGCGAAGGCGCGAAGTTCGAGCAGGCGTTGCGGCGTGAACAGGTGAAGTTGCTGGAGCGAGTGTTTGCCGAGGCTGGGGAGGCGGCGGTGAATGGCTGGTTGGCGGTGAATCTGGCGTTGGGGAACAGTCAGGCAGTTCTCGATTGACTGTTCGGGCCTCATCGCTGGCAAGCCAGCTCCCACATGTTTTGTGTACGCCACTGATCAATGTGAGCTGGCTTGCCAGCGATGGGGCCCTCAAGGGCGATATATCACTAACGACGGAACTTTCGTAAACAAAACCAAAAACAATATTTGCTTTATTTGTACACAAAAGCATAATCCACAGCGTGCGAGTTCCTGACCGCATGGTCAACAAATTCGCAAGTGCCTCAAAGGGCCGCTGCCACCCCTCATGGGTCCGGCCCTGGAAATAACAATAAAACTCTTGAGGAGTACTCGCTGTGGAAAGCCGCAAATCCGAAGCATCGACGCTGGATCTCTCGCCGCCATTACGCACTGGCCTGCTGGAGCGCTTGTTTAAACTCAGCTTGCATGGCACCACGGTGAAGACCGAGCTGATTGCCGGTCTGACAACCTTTATCACCATGGCTTACATCATCTTCGTCAACCCGAACATCATGGCCGATGCCGGTATTGACCACGGTGCCGCGTTCGTCGCCACCTGTATCGCCGCTGCGCTGGGCTGCCTGTTGATGGGCCTGTACGCCAACTGGCCAGTCGGCCTGGCACCGGGCATGGGCCTCAACGCGTTCTTCACTTACACCGTGGTCGGCACCATGGGCTACAACTGGGAAACCGCGCTCGGTGCGGTGTTTGTCTCCGGTGTGTTGTTCATGATCCTGACCTTCTCGCGGATTCGTGAGTGGCTGCTCAACAGTATTCCGGTCAGCCTGCGCTTTGCGATGGGTGCCGGTGTCGGTCTGTTCCTCGGTCTGATCGGCCTGAAAACCGCCGGCATTGTTGTCGACAGCCCGGCGACGCTGATCAAGCTCGGCTCTCTGCGTGAGCCCGGCCCGCTGCTCGCCGCCATCTGCTTCCTGATGATTGCGATCCTCAGCTACCACCGCGTCTTCGGCGCAATCCTCATCAGCATCATCACCGTGACCCTCGCCGGTTGGGGCCTGGGCATCGTGCACTACGAAGGGATCATGTCGACGCCGCCAAGTCTGGCGCCGACTTTCATGGCGATGAACGTGGCCGGCGTATTCAACGTCAGCATGATCAGCGTGGTGTTGGCCTTCCTCTTCGTACACATGTTCGACACCGCCGGCACCCTGATGGGCGTCGCCCAACGCGCCAATCTGGTCAACGCTGACGGCCGTATCGAAAACCTCTCCCGCGCGATGAAAGCCGACAGTGCTTCCAGCGTGTTCGGTGCGGTGGTCGGTGTTCCTCCAGTAACAAGCTACGTAGAAAGTGCTGCCGGCGTGGCCGCTGGTGGTCGGACTGGTCTTACCGCAGTCACCGTAGGTGTGCTATTTATAGCGGCAATGTTTTTCGCACCGCTGGCCGGCATGATTCCCGCTTACGCCACCGCCGGTGCACTGATCTATGTAGCGATGCTGATGATGGGCGGCATGGCCCACATCGAGTGGGACGAAGCCACTGATGCGATCCCGGCGATCGTCACCGCCATCATGATGCCGCTGACCTTCTCGGTCGCCGACGGTATCGCGCTGGGCTTCATCACCTATGTGGCGCTGAAGGCCGGTACCGGCAAGTACAAGGAAATTTCCGTGAGCCTGTGGGTGCTCTGCGCGATCTTCATCGCCAAGTTCATCTTCCTGTAAGCGCTACGCGGTTCAGGCTTCAAAACGGCCTCACCCTCACGGGTGGGGCTTTTGTGCATTTTTCAATACAACAAAAAAGGAGGAAAGTGATGAGTCTGGAAACCTGGCTGCTGTTCAGCGGCGCTGCGTTGGTGGTGATCCTGATTCCGGGGCCGCTGTCATTGCTGATGATCAGCAACAGTCTGAATTACGGTCTGCGCCGTTCTTACCCGGCGTTTTTGGGCGGCGTGATTGCCTCGATCTGTTTGCTCAGTGCGTCGGCTTTGGGGCTCGGCGCCCTGCTGTTGGCGTCGGAGCAGTTGTTCAGTGCGCTGAAAATCGTCGGTGCGCTGTATTTGTTCTACCTCGCCTGGCAGAGCTGGCAGCAATCGCGTCAGCCGTCGGTGGGCGCTGAAGTGCCTCAGGCGGCACCGACTCCGCGCTTTCGCACCTTGTTCGGGCGTGCGTTTGTGCTGGGCGCGAGCAATCCGAAGGACATTCTGTTTTTCGCCGCATTTCTGCCGCAGTTTCTGAGCGCGCAGCAGCCGTTTTTGCCGCAGTTGCTGATCATGATTGCGACGTGGGTGGTGCTTGATCTGTGCTGCAAACTGGCTTATGGGCTGGGCGCACATGGCGCGGCGCGGTATTTGCGCAGCGGTAAAGGTCAGAGTTGGTTCAACCGCATCAGTGCCGGATTGTTCAGTGGTGCTGGCGCTGCATCCCTGTTGAGCCGTTAAAGAGCAAAAGATCGCAGCCTGCGGCAGCTCCTACATGGGATTGCACTTCAATCTGTAGGAGCTGCCGCAGGCTGCGATCTTTTGACTTTAAGACAGGCAAAAAAAAGCCCGCAGTGTGGGCGGGCGAAAGACCAAAGAAGCTATATGCGCAGTCGCTTCCCGGTGGGGGCAGCTGCTTGGGGTCAGCTGCCCCGGTACGTGGAATAGCTGTACGGCGAAATCAGCAACGGAACATGGTAGTGATCCTGTTCGGCAGAGATGCCGAAGCGCAGTACAACCACGTCCAGGAATGCCGGTTCCGGCAACTGAACACCACGGGCGCGGTAGTAATCGCCCGCGTGAAACTGAACCTGATAAACGCCGGTACGATAATCATCGCCTTGTAGCAGCGGTGCATCGACCCGGCCATCGCTGTTGGTTACGGCACTGGCGACCAATTCCAGTTGCGAACCTTCAACGCGGTACAGCTCGACCTTGATCGAACTGCCCGGGCAACCGTGTGCAGCGTCCAAAACGTGTGTTGTCAAACGTCCCATTGATTCTGCGCGCCTGCCTGCGTGGAAGCAGTCAGACTTCGCGCCTCCCGAAGTCAGTTGAAAAGGAGACCGCACCGATTCGGAGCACGAAAAGCTGCGGCGAGCGACTGATTAAGACACTTTTCAAAAAAATTGTACACAATAAAAACGACATTTTTCACACCACCCCCGCCATTCGGGGCTTTCCTGCCGATTGGCCAGCCATACGCCTATTCATTGAACCTCCTATCCATTAGCTGACTGGTCAGGCAGGTTTCTTGCAGGCTCAAGCCATTAACAGCAAAAGATGACAGTCGGTGAAAAATGCGAAAATTCAGGCTTACAAATTGCGATTAAAGTTGTATACAATCAGCCCATCGCTGTGACGCCAGCCTGCCAGGCCGCCACACACATCTGTCAACGAATAAGAAGGAAGACTGCAGTGAGCGCTGACTACCCACGCGACCTGATCGGTTACGGCAGTAACCCTCCTCACCCACACTGGCCGGGCAATGCCCGCATCGCCCTGTCCTTCGTACTCAATTACGAAGAAGGCGGCGAGCGCAACATTCTGCACGGCGACAAAGAATCCGAAGCGTTCCTGTCTGAAATGGTTGCTGCTCAGCCGCTGCAGGGCGCGCGCAACATGAGCATGGAATCGCTTTACGAGTATGGCAGCCGTGCCGGCGTCTGGCGGATCCTGAAACTGTTCAAGGAATTCGACATTCCGTTGACCATCTTCGCCGTGGCCATGGCCGCTCAGCGCCACCCGGATGTGATCCGCGCGATGGTCGATGCCGGCCACGAAATCTGCAGCCACGGCTATCGCTGGATCGACTATCAGTACATGGACGAAGCGCAGGAACGCGAGCACATGCTCGAAGCGATCCGCATCCTCACCGAAATCACCGGCGAGCGCCCACTGGGCTGGTACACCGGCCGCACTGGCCCGAACACCCGTCGCCTGGTCATGGAAGAAGGTGGTTTCCTCTACGACTGCGACACCTACGACGACGACCTGCCCTACTGGGAACCGAACAACCCGAACGGCAAGCCGCATCTGGTGATCCCGTACACCCTCGACACCAACGACATGCGCTTCACGCAAGTGCAGGGTTTCAACAAGGGTGACGACTTCTTCGAATACCTCAAAGACGCGTTCGACGTGCTCTACGCCGAAGGCGCTGAAGCACCGAAAATGCTCTCGATCGGTCTGCACTGCCGCCTGATCGGCCGTCCGGGTCGCATCGCCTCGCTCAAACGCTTTATCGAATACGCCAAAAGTCATGAACAGGTGTGGTTCAGCCGTCGCGTCGACATCGCGCGTCACTGGCACGAAACTCAGCCGTACCAAGGGGCCGCCAAATGAGCCGCTTTCAAACCCTGCAACCGTCGACCCTGAGCCGCGACGCTTTCGTCAAAGCCTTCGCCGACATCTACGAACATTCGCCATGGGTGGCCGAGAAGGCTTACGACCTGGGCGTGGACGCTTCGATCGACGAGATCGAAACCCTGCACCAGCGCATGAGCGACATCCTGTTGAGCGCCGATCACGCCAGTCAACTGGCACTGATCAACGCTCACCCGGACCTGGCCGGCAAAGCTGCCGTCCAGGGCCAACTGACCGAAGCCAGCACCAATGAACAAGCTGGCGCCGGTATTCACCAATGCACGGCCGAAGAGTTCCAGCGCTTCACCGAGCTGAACGACGCCTACAAAGCCAAGTTCAAGTTTCCCTTCATCATGGCGGTAAAAGGCAGCAACCGGCATCAGATCCTCGCGGCGTTCGAAACGCGCATTCACAACTCGCAAGACACCGAGTTCAAGTGCGCGCTGGCGGAGATCAACAAGATTGCCCTGTTCCGTTTACTGACTCTTTAGCAAGCCTGGCCCGAGCATGTCAGACGCGGAGAATGCCCAGGGCCTCGCAAGCATCCCCAGCCACTTATTTAAAGGCAGACAAGAAGAATGAAAGCTTACGCCGTACCTTTCGAAAAATTCGTCAACCTGGCCGATGCCCGTCTGGGCACCAAAATCATCTCGGTCACCGATGACTGGTTCGCAGACGCCAATCGTCTGTTCCAACCGACCCCGGCCGTATGGAAGGAGGGCGTGTTCGATGACAACGGCAAGTGGATGGACGGCTGGGAATCGCGCCGCAAGCGCTTCGAAGGCTTCGACAGCGCAGTGATCCGTCTGGGCGTACCGGGCTCGATCAAAGGCGTGGACATCGACACTTCATTCTTCACCGGCAACTTCCCGCCATCGGCCTCTCTGGAAGCGTGCTTCCTGGCCTCGGGCGAGCCTGACGAAAACACCCAGTGGACTGAAGTGCTGTCGGCCGTCGAGCTGCAGGGCAACAGCCACCACTACCACGAAATCAGCAACGACCAAGCGTTCAGCCACCTGCGCTTCAACATCTACCCGGACGGCGGTGTTGCCCGTCTGCGCGTGTACGGTGTGCCGCATCGCGACTGGTCGGCCGTTGGCGATAACGAGCAAGTCGATCTGGCAGCAGCCCTGAACGGTGGCCGCGCCCTCGCCTGCTCCGACGAACACTTCGGCCGCATGAGCAACATCCTCAACCCGGGCCGTGGCATCAACATGGGCGACGGCTGGGAAACTGCACGTCGTCGTACGCCGGGCAATGACTGGGTCATCGTCGCGCTGGGTCACCCGGGCGAGATCGAGAAAATCGTCGTCGACACCCTGCACTTCAAAGGCAACTACCCGGACACTTGCTCGATCCAGGGCGCGTTCGTGAAAGGTGGTACTGACAGCCAGATCGAAACCCAGTCGCTGTTCTGGCGCGATCTGCTGCCAAGCCAGAAGCTGGAAATGCACGCCGAGCACACCTTCGTCGAGCAGATCAAAGCACTGGGCCCGATCACCCACATCCGCCTGAACGTGTTCCCGGACGGTGGTGTAAGCCGCCTGCGCGTTCTCGGCAAGGTCGCTAAATAGGTTTGAACCCAATCGCTGGCAAGCCAGCTCCCACAGGTTTTGTGAACGCCACAGTCCACTGTGGGAGCGGGCTTGCCCGCGATGGCGATAGTTCTAACAACACAGAATTCGGAAAAGAAGAACAGCATGCGCACACTACAGATTGAACCGCTGAGCAAAGAAGCCTTCGCCCCTTTCGGTGATGTCATCGAAACCGACGGCAGCGATCACTTCATGATCAACAACGGTTCGACCATGCGCTTCCATAAACTGGCGACGGTCGAAACCGCTCAGCCTGAGGACAACGCGATCATCAGCATCTTCCGCGCCGACGCGCAGGACATGCCGCTGACCGTTTGCATGCTGGAACGCCATCCGCTGGGCAGCCAGGCTTTCATACCGCTGCTCGGCAACCCCTTTCTGATCGTGGTCGCGCCAATTGGCGATGAACCTGTATCAGGCTTGGTCCGCGCCTTCGTCACCAACGGCAGGCAGGGCATTAATTACCATCGCGGCGTTTGGCACCATCCGGTGCTGACGATCGAAAAGCGGGATGACTTCCTGGTGGTTGATCGCAGTGGCACAGGCAATAACTGCGATGAGCATTTTTTCAAAGAGGATGAGCGTTTGATCCTCGCCCCCCACCAATAAGAGAAGGTCTGATCACTCGACAACAAGAGTGACAGGCGAGAGGTAAAGACTGTGGAAGCACATCTGTTGGAATGGCTGAACCTGAGCGTGCGCTGGGTTCACATGATTACTGGCGTGGCCTGGATTGGCGCGTCGTTCTACTTCGTCTGGCTGGAGAACAACCTCAACCGCGTCAACCCGAAAACCGGTCTGGCCGGTGACCTGTGGGCGATCCACGGTGGCGGTATCTATCACCTGGAAAAATACAAACTGGCCCCGCCGGCGATGCCGGAGAACCTGCACTGGTTCAAATGGGAAGCCTACTTCACCTGGATGTCGGGTATCGCGCTGCTGTGCGTGGTGTTCTACTCCAACCCAACGCTCTACCTGCTGGCTCCGGGCAGCACACTGAGCGGCCCTGAAGGCGTGGCCATCGGTATCGGCTCGCTGTTCCTCGGCTGGTTCATCTACTCCTTCCTGTGCGACTCGGCCTTGGGCAAACGCCCTGCTCTGCTCGGCTTCATCCTGTTCGTGCTGATCATCGGCGCGGCGTATGGCTTCAGCAAAGTGTTCAGCGGTCGTGGTGCGTACCTGCACGTCGGCGCGATCATCGGCACCATCATGGTCGGTAACGTGTTCCGCATCATCATGCCGGCGCAACGCGCACTGGTGGCGGCGATTGCCGAGAACCGCACGCCGGATCCGGCACTGCCGGCCAAAGGCCTGCTGCGTTCACGTCACAACAACTACTTCACCCTGCCGGTGCTGTTCATCATGATCAGCAACCACTTCCCGAGCACCTATGGCAGCCAGTACAACTGGTTGATCCTGGCCGGGATCGCGGTGTTGGCCGTGTTGGTGCGTCACTACTTCAACACCCGTCACGACAGCCACAAGTTTGCCTGGACTCTTCCGGTTGCAGCGGTGGGCATGATCACCCTGGCGTACGTCACCGGTCCTGCACCGATGTCGACCGCTCCGGAAGTGGCCAAGGCACCAGCAAAAATCGAGTACCAACCGCTGCCGGAAACGGCACTGGGTGGCGGCTTGAAACCGGCTGAAGCGGCACCGGCAGCCCCTGCCGAACCTGCAGCAGCACCGGCACAGGCGTCGAATGCTGGCCCGGGTTTCGACAAAGTGCACACAGTGATCCAGGAACGTTGCGCGGTTTGCCATTCGGCCAAACCAACCAGCCCGTTGTTCAGCGCAGCGCCAGCGGGTGTGATGTTTGACACTCCTGAGCAGATCCGTCAGAACGCGGCGCGCATCCAGGCGCAAGCCATCACCACGCAGATCATGCCACTGGGCAACATCACTCAGATGACCCAGCAGGAACGTGACCTGATCGGTGCATGGATCGCCCAGGGAGCACAGACCAACTAAGCAGTAAAAGCATCGCTGGCAAGCCAGCTCCCACAGGGTTTTGCAATGCCTGTGTGGGAGCTGGCTTGCCAGCGATTGGCCGCAACGCGGTTTTTACCTGATGCAAAGAAACAGCTGTGAGCAACCCGGCAGCTGTTAATCACAAGAATAAAAAGATCCGAGGTGTTGCATGTCCGAGCTGTCCAAAGCGCGCATCCCCGACGCACCCGCCATTCAGCGATTGCCCCTTTTGCAACTGATCCTGGTCGGTTTGCAACATGTTCTGCTGATGTACGGTGGTGCCATCGCGGTGCCGCTGATCATTGGACAGGCCGCTGGCCTGAGTCGTGAAGAAATTGCCTTTCTGATCAACGCCGACCTGCTGGTCGCCGGTGTCGCCACCATCGTCCAGTCCATGGGCATCGGCCCGATGGGCATTCGCATGCCGGTGATGATGGGCGCCAGTTTTGCTGCGGTCGGCAGCATGGTCGCCATGGCCGGCATGCCCGGTGTCGGCCTGCAAGGCATCTTCGGCGCAACGATCGCCGCCGGTTTCTTCGGCATGCTCATAGCGCCGTTCATGTCCAAGGTCGTACGCTTCTTCCCGCCTCTGGTGACCGGCACGGTCATCACCTCGATCGGTTTGTCGCTGTTCCCCGTGGCCGTGAATTGGGCCGGCGGCGGCGCTGGCGCCGCGCAATTCGGCTCACCGATTTATCTGGCCATCGCCGCACTGGTGTTGGGCACTATCCTGCTGGTCCATCGCTTCATGCGCGGTTTCTGGGTGAACATTTCCGTACTGATCGGCATGTGCTTCGGCTACATCCTGTGCGGCGCGATCGGCATGGTCGACCTCAGCGGCATGGCCAACGCGCCATGGATTCAGTTCGTCACCCCGCTGCATTTCGGCATGCCGAAATTCGAACTCGCGCCGATTCTGTCGATGTGTCTGGTAGTGGTGATCATCTTCGTCGAGTCCACCGGGATGTTCCTCGCGCTGGGCAAGATCACCGGCCAGGAAGTCTGCCCGCGCATGCTGCGTCGCGGCTTGTTGTGTGATGCCGGCGCCTCGTTTGTCGCCGGGTTCTTCAACACCTTCACCCACTCCTCGTTCGCACAGAACATCGGCCTGGTGCAGATGACCGGCGTGCGCTGCCGTTCGGTGACCATCGTTGCCGGTGGCTTGCTGATCGTCCTGAGCCTGCTGCCGAAAGCCGCGTTCCTGGTGGCATCGATTCCACCGGCAGTACTCGGCGGCGCCGCGATTGCGATGTTCGGCATGGTCGCCGCGACCGGCATCAAGATTCTGCAGGAAGCCGACATCGGTGACCGGCGCAACCAGTTGCTGGTCGCGGTGAGCATCGGCATGGGCCTGATCCCGGTGGTGCGCCCTGAGTTCTTCGCGCACCTGCCGCTGTGGATGAGCCCTATTACCCACAGCGGCATCGCCATGGCAACGCTCAGCGCGCTGACGCTGAACCTGCTGTTCAACATTCTCGGCGGCAAAGAGCGCGCGGCGATCAACGACTGCCACGCACACCAGCACTAAAGCAACACCGATGTACCCCCCTGTAGGAGTGAGCCTGCTCGCGATAGCGTTTTTTCAGTCAACTGATGTGTTGAATGTCATACCGCTATCGCGAGCAGGCTCACTCCTACAAGGGCAAATAGCTCTGCGCCTCAAACAATAAAAACAAGAGGGAGCAACAGATGATTCGCACGCAAACCAACGTGTTGTTGAGTGGCGGCCTGCTGGCCGCGAGTCAAGCCATGGCCGGCGATTTACTGCTGTGGCAGACCAACAGCCTCAGCTACCTGTATGGCAAGAATTTCGCGATCAACCCGTCGATCCAGCAGACGGTCACGTTCGAGCACGCCGACAAATGGAAATACGGCGACAACTTCCTGTTCGTCGACAAAATCTTCTACAACGGCAAAGAAGATGCGAACAAAGGCCCCCACGCCTTCTACGGTGAATTCACCCCACGCTTTTCCTTCGGCAAGATCTTCGACCAGAAGCTTGAGTTCGGCCCGATCAAAGACGTGCTGCTCGCCATGACTTACGAGTATGGCGAAGGCGACAGCGAGGCCTATCTGATCGGCCCCGGCTTCGACATCAAGGTGCCCGGCTTCAACTACGTGACCCTCAATATCTTCCGCCGCCAGACCGAAGGCCCGCGCCCCGGCGACGGTGTCTGGCAGATCACGCCGGGCTGGTCCTACAGCTTTCCCCTGGGCAATTCCGATGTGCTGATCGACGGATATCTGGACTGGGTGGTCGACAACGACGAGAACTCGCGCGGCACCTATCACGCCAACCTGCACATCAATCCGCAGATCAAATATGACCTCGGCAAAGCCCTCGGCTGGAGTCAGAAGCAGCTGTACGTCGGCACCGAATACAGCTACTGGAAGAACAAATACGGCGTCGAAAACACACACAATTTCGACACCAATCAGAACACCGCCAGCCTGCTGGTGAAGGTGCACTTTTAAGATGGCCCGCAACCGTGCTCCATACCTGTCGTCGGTGCTCTGTTGCGGGGCACTTGAGAGCTGGCCGAGGAGTCAGTATTCTCCGCGGCCTCTTGAATTCGGTCTAAAAAAAAGCCCGGATTTAATTCCTGACCGACGGGCCAACTTATCCCGGCCCCGGCCAGTACCGAGGCATCCCGAAAACACGCTCAATCGACTGTTTTTCAGCAGCCGACGGGCGTTTTTTTGCTTTTCGAAAAGCCTTGGCCCAGCTCTTGCTAACAGCATGAAAGCTGACCAATCGGATGACTTTTGCAGCAACGAAAAAAGGCGCCACACCAGAGCGCCGATCTTAAAAAAATAAACGTGGAACACCTACTTTGGGAGCAACCGAATGAAACGTATGTGCACCAGCCTGATGCTCGCGGGATCGATGTTGGCCGGCGGCCAGGCCATGGCCGATGGCCTGCTGCAGTGGCAGAACAACAGCCTGACCTATCTGTATGGCAAGGACTTCCAGGTCAACCCGCGCATCCAGCAGACCGTCACCTTCGAACACGCCGATGCGTGGACGTACGGCGACAACTTCTTCTTCTTCGACAAGATCTTCTACAACGGTGGCAAGGACTTCAGCAACGGTCCGAACACCTACTACGGCGAGTTCAGCCCGCGCATCTCGCTGGGCAAGGTGCTCGACCAGAAGATCGAGTTCGGCCCGATCAAAGACGTCCTGTTGGCGATGACCTACGAGTTCGGTGAGGGTGACACCGAGTCTTACCTGATCGGTCCGGGTTTCGACCTGGCCATTCCGGGCTTCGACTACTTCCAGTTGAACTTCTATCAGCGTCACACCGAAGGCTCGCGTGCCGGTGACAACGTCTGGCAGATCACCCCGGTCTGGTCCTACACCATCCCGGTCGGCAAGTCGGACATCCTGATCGACGGCTACATGGACTGGGTGACTGACAACGACTCCAACTCCAAGGGCGATTACCACGCCAACCTGCACTTCAACCCACAAGTCAAATATGACTTGGGCAAAGCGCTGAGCTTTGGCGAGAAGCAGTTGTATGTCGGTGTTGAATACGACTACTGGAAAGACAAGTACGGGATCGACGACACCGGTGCGTTCAAGACCAATCAGAGCGTGACCAGCTTCCTGGTGAAGTTCCACTTCTGATAAAAATCAAAAGATCGCAGGCTTCGCCAGCTCCTACAGGGATAGCGCATTCCAATGTAGGAGCTGCCGCAGGCTGCGATCTTTTGCTTTAAAATGGCAATCCCAAAAACCGGCACAACTCCTCGCGCTTGGCCAACGCATCGCGCCGTCCCAGATCAATCAACTCGCTGCAATACCCCGCCTCGAACAGCAAATAACTCAGCACCCCCGCCCCACTCGTCTTGGTCGCCCCCGGCCCACGCAAAAACAAGCGCAACGCCGCCGGCAATTCCTGACGATGCCGCGCCGCGATCTCATCGATCGGCTGGCTTGGCGAAATCACCAACACCTCCACCGGCGCCACCCCTAACTCGCGCGTCGGCGTGCCGGCGGGCATCAGATGGCTGAACTGGTTGAGACGCTGCAGCAACTCGATGTCACTCTCCAGACTGTCAATGAACGTGCTGTTGAGCATGTGCCCGCCGATCTGCGCGAGTGTCGGCTGCTGCCCCGTGTAAGTGCGCTCCAGCGGCTGCTGCGGATCAACGCCGCGCGGGTTGCCGCTGACGCCGACCACCAGCACGCGACTGGCGCCCAGGTGCAACGCCGGACTGATCGGCGCCGATTGCCGCACCGCGCCGTCACCGAAATATTCATCACCGATCTTCACTGGCGCGAACAACAGCGGAATCGCCGAGCTGGCCAATAGATGGTCGACCGACAATTGCGTCGGCACCCCAATGCGCCGATGCCGCAGCCACGAATCAATCTTGCCGCCGCCCTGGTAGAACGTCACCGCCTGCCCCGATTCGTAGCCGAACGCGGTCACCGCCACCGCGTGCAATTGCTTGCGCGCGATAGATTCGGCAATGCCGGGCATGTGCAGTTTTTCATTGAGCAGCTCGCGCAGCGGCGAACTGTTGAGCAGCGCCACCGGCAGATGCCGACCGAGGCCGAGCAAGCTGTGACTGACGAAGCGGCTGGCCTGACGGATGACGCCGGGCCAGTCACTGCGCAGCACGCGATGGCTGCGACAGCCTTGCCAGAATAAGGTGAGGCGTTCGATGGCGGCACGAAAATCGGTGGCGCCGCTGGCGAGGCTGACCGCGTTGATCGCCCCGGCCGAGGTGCCGACGATCACCGGAAACGGATTGTCCGCGCCCAATGGCAACAGTTCGGCAATCGCCGCCAGCACCCCCACCTGATACGCCGCCCGAGCCCCGCCGCCGGAAAGAATCAAACCTGTGACCGGTTCAGCTGGGCTCATCGCAACGCTCCATGGTGCTTGTCAGTTATTTTTTCAGCGGCGTTTGGCGTACAACTTCGGCTCGCCCGGTGGCCGGCTCTTGAAGCGACGATGCGCCCACAAGTATTGCTCCGGGCAATCGCGCAACACGCCTTCAACCCATTGGTTGATACGGATGCAGTCGGCTTCTTCGGTTTCGCCCGGGAAGTCTTCCAGCGGCGCATGCACGACCAGACGATAACCACTGCCATCGGCCAGACGCTCCTGCGTGAATGGCACCACCAGCGCTTTACCCAGGCGGGCAAACTTGGTGGTCGCGGTCACGGTTGCGGCCTGAATGCCGAACAGCGGCACGAAGATGCTCTGCTTGGCGCCGTAGTCCTGATCCGGCGCGTACCAGATCGCCCGACCGGAACGCAGCAGCTTGAGCATGCCGCGCACGTCGTCGCGCTCCACCGCCAGCGAATCGAGGTTGTGCCGCTCGCGGCCCTGACGCTGGATGAAGTCGAACAACGGATTTTTGTGCTCGCGGTACATGCCGTCGATGGTGTGCTGCTGACCGAGCAACGCCGCGCCGATTTCCAGGGTGGTGAAATGCACCGCCATCAGAATCACGCCTTTGCCTTCGCGCTGGGCTTTTTGCAAATGCTCCAGACCTTCAACGTGGGCCAGTTTGGCCAGACGCTCACGCGACCACCACCAGCTCATCGCCATTTCAAAAAAAGCGATGCCGGTGGAGGCGAAATTTTCCTTGAGCAGGCGTTTACGCTCGGCGGCGGATTTTTCCGGGAAGCACAATTCCAGATTGCGCTTGGCAATACGCCGTCGGTCGCCAGCGAAGCGATACATCAACGCACCCAAAACTCGACCGATGGTCAGCAAGGCCGGATAAGGCAGCTGCACGATCAGCCACAAAAGCCCCAGGCCGCACCAGAGCGGCCAGAAGCGCGGAGCAAGAAATGCTTTTCGAAAACGCGGGCGATCCATTAAAGCTTCCGTAAATACAGTGGCCGCGCATTCTACATCGTTCGACCCGGCTTGCGGCCTGCGGGCGTTCTCGTTATAAGTCTCGGCACTTTTAGTGACAAGCCGTTGTATGCCGACATGAGCCAAACCGAACCGTTAGACCAAGATCCCGTATTCCAGCTCAAGGGCAGCATGCTGGCCATTACTGTGCTGGAACTGGCCCGTAACGACCTCGACAGCCTCGATCGGCAATTGGCCGCCAAAGTCGCGCAGGCGCCGAATTTCTTCAGCAACGCGCCGCTGGTTCTGGCGCTGGACAAGCTGCCGCCGAGCGAAGGCGCCGTCGATCTGCCAGGCCTGATGCGCGTGTGCCGTCAACATGGCCTGCGCACCCTGGCGATTCGCGCCAGCCGCATCGAAGACATCGCCGCCGCCATCGCCATCGACATCCCGGTGCTGCCGCCGTCCGGTGCCCGTGAGCGGCCGCTGGAAATGGCCGAGGCCGAAGTCAAAAAGAAGCCGGAAAAACCGCCTGAGCCGACCGTCAAACAGACCCGCGTCATCACCACGCCAGTACGTGGTGGCCAACAGATATATGCGCAGGGTGGCGATTTGGTCGTGGTGTCCTCGGTCAGTCCGGGGGCGGAACTTCTTGCCGATGGCAACATCCATGTATACGGCCCGATGCGCGGTCGGGCGCTGGCCGGCGTGAAGGGTGACACCAAGGCACGGATTTTCTGTCAGCAATTGAGCGCTGAACTGATCTCCATCGCCGGTCATTACAAGGTCTCCGAAGATTTGCGCCGCGACCCAATGTGGGGCTCGGGCGTACAGGTCAGCCTGTCGGGCGACGTGTTGAACATCATTCGGCTTTAACGGATACTGCCGCATTTTCCAAGCATCTCTAAAACGTAGCGAAAACGGCTCAAACGAAGTAGGAAAAAGGCCAAAAGCCGAATTCCAGCCAAGGCTGTCCGACTGCAGTAGTTTTCAAGAGATGTTTTTCAGGGGCTAAAAAGTCCTTCTTCCTTAGGGGTGAAACACCTTGGCCAAGATTCTCGTGGTTACATCCGGCAAGGGTGGTGTGGGTAAGACCACCACCAGCGCCGCTATCGGTACCGGCCTCGCTCTGCGCGGCCACAAAACAGTGATCGTCGACTTCGACGTGGGCTTGCGTAACCTTGACCTGATCATGGGTTGCGAGCGCCGCGTGGTGTATGACTTCGTCAACGTGGTCAACGGCGAAGCCAACCTGCAACAAGCGCTGATCAAAGACAAGCGCCTGGAAAACCTCTACGTACTGGCCGCCAGTCAGACCCGCGACAAAGACGCGCTGACTGTCGAAGGCGTGGAAAAAGTCCTGATGGAGCTCAAGGAACAATTCGAGTTCGTCGTCTGCGACTCCCCGGCGGGCATCGAAAAAGGCGCGCACCTGGCCATGTACTTCGCTGATGAAGCGATCGTCGTGACCAACCCGGAAGTGTCCTCGGTACGAGATTCGGACCGCATGCTCGGCCTGCTGGCGAGCAAATCGCGTCGCGCCGAACGTGGCGAAGACCCGATCAAGGAACACCTGCTGATCACCCGCTACCACCCAGAGCGTGTGGAAAAGGGCGAGATGCTTGGCGTTGAAGACGTCAAGGAAATCCTCTCGGTAACCCTGCTCGGCGTGATCCCGGAATCCCAGGCGGTGCTCAAGGCATCCAACCAGGGCGTGCCGGTGATTCTCGACGACCAGAGCGATGCCGGTCAGGCTTACAGCGATACCGTCGACCGTTTGCTGGGCAAAGAAAAAGCCCACCGTTTCCTCGATGTCGAGAAGAAGGGATTCTTCGAGCGCCTGTTTGGAGGTAGGTAATGAACCTTTTTGACTTCTTTCGTGCCAACAAAAAGCCAAGTACCGCCTCGGTAGCGAAAGAGCGTCTACAGATCATCGTGGCGCATGAGCGCGGCCAGCGCAGCACGCCGGATTACTTGCCAGCCTTGCAGAAGGAACTGGTCGACGTGATCCGCAAGTACGTCAACATCGGCAACGACGACGTACATGTTGCACTGGAAAGCCAGGGCAGTTGCTCGATTCTGGAACTCAACATCACCCTGCCCGATCGCTGAGTCGATCCGGCAGTCGCTACGGCGGCTCGGGCTGTTGATGCTCGTGTAGGAGCTGCCGAAGGCTGCGATCTTTTGATCTTTCAACGTCAAAAGATCGCAGCCTTCGGCAGCTCCTACAGGGTTATCAGCAGTCCCGAGCCGCCGTTGGCATTTGTTACGAGGCTGTTTTAATGCCGTTGTCCAACATCCGCATCATCCATCAGGACGCCGCCGTACTGGTGGTCGACAAACCGACGTTGCTACTCTCGGTGCCCGGTCGCGCCGACGACAACAAGGACTGCCTGATTACCCGCCTGCAGGAAAACGGCTACCCGGAAGCGCGCATCGTCCATCGCCTGGACTGGGAAACCTCCGGCATCATTCTGCTCGCGCGTGACGCCGACACTCACCGCGAACTGTCACGCCAGTTTCACGACCGTGAAACAGAGAAGGCCTACACTGCCCTGGCCTGGGGACAACCGGAACTGGACAGCGGCAGCATTGACCTGCCCCTGCGCTACGACCCACCGACCAAGCCGCGCCACGTGGTTGATCACGAATTCGGCAAACACGCGCTGACCTTCTGGCGGGTGTTGGAACGTTGTGGCGATTGGTGCCGCGTCGAACTGACGCCGATCACCGGCCGTTCACACCAGTTGCGCGTGCACATGTTGTCGATCGGCCACCCGCTGCTCGGCGACGGGCTCTACGCCCACGAGCAAGCCCTCGCCGCCTGGCCGCGCCTGTGCCTGCACGCGAGCATGTTGAGCTTCACCCACCCGCAGTCCGGCGAGCGTTTGCGTTTCGAATGCCCGGCCCCGTTCTAAGGATGGCCTGACCGGCCGTCCTGTTGTTGGAAAGGATTTTGTTTCGGATGAGTTGTATCGATTCCCTGGCGACACCCCTCAAGAAAGTGCGTCACCAGTTGCTGTATCTGATCTACGGCAACCAGGACGTCTACCGCCGCGAAGCCAAGTTCAGCATCCTCACGGTGCTGTCCCAGGCCAAGGACGGCAAGCTCCCGGCGATCAGGATCTTGACCGACCGCCCGCAAGACTATGCCGGCTGGCCGGTCGATACCGTGCTGCTCGACGAAGCGACCCTGACGCGCTGGCAAGGCGTGCACGGCTATCACCATCGGCGCAAGGCCTGCGCCATCGCGGCCGGCATGCAGCTGGCGGAGAAAACACTGTTCGTCGACACCGACACACTGTTTACCAGCCACCCGCAGCGCCTGTTCGAATTGATCGAGGCGAACCGCTCGGTGATGGATCGCTTCGAGTACGACTGGCAAGACGTCCACGAACGCCGCGATTACCTGAAACTCGGTCGCGACCTGCGCGCTCACGGCGTGACGCCGGACAACGGCTTCAAGCTCTACAACAGCGGCCTGTGCGGTATCACCGAAAGCGATTCAGCACTGTTTGAAGAGTCGATCCGGCTGATCGATGAATGGACGGCGGGCGGTTTCGAGATTCACACCATCGAGCAGATCGCCCTGTCGTACGCCATGCGCGGGCGTGAGGTGGTGGAAGCGCGCAAGCACGTTTATCACTACTTCGCCGAGAAGCGCTTCTTCCACGCGATGCAGACGTACTTCTTCTCTCAGCATGGCGAAACGTTCAGCCAGCGCCTGGTTGATTTGTGCCGCGATGTGCCACGGGTCAAGCCGTTCCCTTCGGCCTGGCAGCGCCTGAAAATCAAATGGAAGCTGCGCAACCAGAGCGGCGCCATGCGCAAGGTCGCGCGCGATGTGCTGTACGGCAGTGCCGCACCGGAAGATCCGTACTACAGCGCTTGTCGGCATGAATGGTGGGAATGCGCCTCGCGGGAGATTCTGCGCTGGGACGAAAGCCGGCAGAAGAAATTGCTGAACCAGAGTCGCTGGCCAAAACAGCTGCCGCGTCCGGACAAACCTGAAGACGAAAAAGTCATCATGAACTACCTGAAGAAACGCGTGCTCACCCCCCGCTGAACACCGCTCCCTTTGTAGGAGCAAAGCTTGCTCGCGAAAGCGCTCAGTCATTCAGCAAAGATGTTGCTGACCCGACGCCTTCGCGAGCAAGCTCGGCTCCTACAGGATTGGCGGGTATTAAACGAAGCAGGCATCAGGCAGCCCCCACAGGGTTCGTGTTGGCCAACAACGACCGCATGTCATGTCCAAACCCTCGGGCCGATGCGTTAAACTCCCGGCCATTGCTGTCTGGAGCTTCTTATGCGCGAAGAGTTGAACCAAGGCCTGATCGACTTCCTCAAGGCCTCCCCTACCCCGTTCCACGCCACTGCCAGTCTTGTTCAGCGTCTGGAGGCCGCCGGTTTCGTGCGCCTCGACGAGCGCGAGCCGTGGAACACCGAGGCCAACGGCCGCTATTACGTCACCCGCAATGACTCCTCGATCGTCGCGATCAAAATGGGTCGCCACTCGCCACTGCACGGCGGCATTCGCCTCGTTGGCGCGCACACCGACAGCCCGTGCCTGCGGGTCAAGCCGCAACCGGAACTGCAACGTCAGGGTTTCTGGCAATTGGGCGTTGAAGTCTATGGCGGTGCGCTGCTGGCGCCGTGGTTCGACCGCGATCTGTCGCTGGCCGGGCGCGTGACCTTCCGCCGCGACGGCAAGGTCGAAAGCCAACTCATCGACTTCAAGGCACCGATCGCGATCATTCCCAACCTGGCCATTCACCTCAACCGTGAAGCCAATCAGGGCTGGGCGATCAATGCGCAGACCGAACTGCCGCCGATCCTCGCGCAATTCGCCGGTGACGAGCGCGTCGACTTCCGCGCCGTGCTCACCGATCAACTGGCCCGTGAACACGGCTTGAATGCCGACGTGGTGCTGGATTACGAGCTGAGTTTCTACGACACACAAAGTGCTGCGGTCATTGGCCTGAACGGCGATTTCATTGCCGGCGCGCGCCTCGACAACCTGCTGTCGTGCTACGCCGGCCTGCAAGCGCTGCTCACCGCCGAAACCGACGAAACCTGCGTGCTGGTCTGCAACGATCACGAAGAAGTCGGCTCCTGCTCGGCCTGCGGTGCCGATGGCCCAATGCTTGAGCAGACCCTGCGTCGCCTGCTGCCGGAAGGTGACGAATTCGTCCGCACCATTCAGAAATCCCTGTTGGTCTCGGCCGACAACGCCCACGGCGTGCACCCCAACTACGCCGAGAAACACGACGCCAACCACGGCCCGAAACTCAACGCCGGCCCGGTGATCAAAGTCAACAGCAACCAGCGCTACGCCACCAACAGCGAAACCGCTGGCTTCTTCCGCCACCTGTGCATGGCCGAAGAAGTGCCGGTGCAGAGCTTCGTGGTGCGCAGCGACATGGGCTGTGGCTCGACCATCGGCCCGATCACCGCCAGCCACCTGGGCGTGCGCACCGTCGATATCGGCTTGCCGACGTTCGCCATGCACTCGATCCGTGAACTGTGCGGCAGCCACGACCTGGCACACCTGGTCAAAGTGCTGAGCGCGTTCTACGCCTGCCAGGAACTCCCGTAACCCCCTGTAGGAGCTGCCGCAGGCTGCGATCTTTTGATGTTGTTTTTAAGATCAAAAGATCGCAGCCTTCGGCAGCTCCTACAGGGGAATGCATTCCACCTGTAGGAGTGAGCCTGCT
>NZ_AKJD01000065.1 GCF_000282515.1 Pseudomonas sp. GM80 | reverse complement strand
ATCTTTTGATCTTGTTTTTTAAGGTCAAGATCAAAAGATCGCAGCCTTCGGCAGCTCCTACCGGGATCGTGTACGCCACCGATTCTGCGATTAGCCCGGTGCCGTGGAACTGTCGATGTTGCAAGCTGTAGGGGCAGGCAAACCGCCCCTTCAGCCTATCACCCGCGGTGACGACCGCGGAAGTAGTTGATCAGGCCCTGGGTGGAAGGGTCATCAGCATTGGTTTCATCGCTGCCCACCAGACGGTTGTAAACGCCTTTGCCCAGTTCCTTGCCCAGTTCCACGCCCCACTGGTCGAAGGCGTTGATGCCCCAGACCACGCTTTGCACGAACACTTTGTGTTCATACATCGCCACCAGTGCGCCGAGACGGCGCGGGCTGATGCGTTCAACCACAAGGGTGTTGCTCGGACGGTTGCCCGGGATCACCTTGTGCGGCGCCAGTTTGTGCACCTGCTCTTCGCTCATGCCCTTGTCGCGCAACTCTTGCTCGGCTTCCGGCAAGGTCTTGCCGAGCATCAGCGCCTGGCTCTGCGACAGGCAGTTGGCGTACAGCCACTGATGGTGGTCGGCGACCGGGTTGAAGCTGACGATCGGCACAATGAAATCGGCCGGGATCAACTGTGAACCTTGGTGCAGCAACTGGTGGTAAGCGTGCTGACCGTTGCAGCCGACGCCACCCCAGATCACCGGGCCGGTATCAGTCGACACCGGGGTGCCGTCCTGACGCACGCTCTTGCCATTGGATTCCATGTCCAGCTGTTGCAAGTGCTTGGTGATGTTGCGCAGGTAATGGTCGTACGGCAGGATCGCGTGACTTTGCGCGCCCCAGAAGTTGCCGTACCACACGCCGAGCAGGGCCAGCAGCACCGGCATGTTCTGTTCGAACGGCGCGGTCTGGAAGTGCTGGTCCATGGTGTAGGCACCGGACAGCAATTCCTTGAAGTTGGACATGCCGATGGCCAGAGCGATTGGCAAACCGATCGCCGACCACAGCGAGTAACGACCGCCCACCCAGTCCCACATCGGGAAGATGTTTTCTTCGCGGATGCCGAACGCCACGGCGGCGGCGTTGTTGCTCGAGACGGCGATGAAGTGACGATACAGTTCGGCTTCCGAACCGCCCTGCGCCAGATACCAGGCACGTGCGGCCTGCGCATTCTTCAGGGTTTCGAGGGTGTTGAACGACTTCGACGAAACGATGAACAAAGTGGTTTCGGCACGCAGTTTTTGCGTCAGCTCGTGGAACTCACTGCCGTCGATGTTCGCCAGGTAGTGGCAACGCACGCCTTTCTGCGCGTAGGACAGCAATGCTTCGGAAACCAGTTCAGGGCCGAGGAACGAGCCACCGATGCCGATGTTGACCACGTCAGTGATCGGCTTCTCGGTGTAACCGCGCCACAGACCGTCGTGAATACGGCCCACGAGGTCGGTGATCTGGTTCAACACCTTGTGGACTTCCGGCATCACGTTGACGCCGTTGACAGACAACTTGTCGCCCACCGGACGGCGCAGGGCGGTGTGCAGCGCCGGGCGGCCTTCGGAGGTGTTGACGATTTCGCCATCGAACAGCGCTTTGATCGCGCCTTTCAGATCAACTTCATTGGCCAGGCCCACCAGCAGGTTGCGGGTCTGGGCGTTGATCAAATTCTTCGAATAATCGAGAAACAGGCCGCAGCTGCTGAGGGTGAACTGATTGAAGCGCTGCGGATCGGCATTGAAGGCCTCGCGCATGCTGAAATCCTGCATGGCCTGGCGGTGTTCTTTCAACGCTTGCCAGGCGGGCAGAGCGGTAACGTCTTTAGGAGTGAGGTAATACGCCATCGCTGCGGTTTTCCTTTTTACTTGAACGGCTTTTTGAACACTGAACAGACCGGCGCACCCTGTTTAGGCGCGGGGTCAAACTGCGTCGACACGATTTATTGGCGCAGGGCGAATACAGTAAACCTCGCGCTGCGATCTGTCTTGACTTTGTCTGACCAGATCCCTGTACTTTTTTAACATTAATACCGGGAATGGCCGACAAACGGAGGGGAGGGGGCACTGAGGCAAGCTGAACCTCCCGGGCTGGAATCGAACGGCCGGCAGTGTGCCCGAAGGCTTTATGAGCGGCAATACAACGCAAAAGATCGCAGCCTGCGGCAGCTCCTACCGGGTTATGTAGGAGCTGCCGCAGGCTGCGATCTTTTGATTTTGCTGTTAAACCGGGCTATCGAGATTCAGGTGCAGGTTGTCGATCAACCGTGTGGTGCCAAGGAATGCCGCCACCAGAATCACCAGGTCGCGGTCTTCAGCCGTCGCCGGACGCAAGGTCAGGGCATGGCGGATTTCCAGGTAATCCGGACGCAACCCAGCCGCCTCCAGTTGTTGCGCCTGAGCGCTGATCAGTGCCGGGAAATCCCGTTCGCCTTGTTTGATCGACTCGGCGATGTTGCTCAGGGCGCGATAGACCACCGGCGCCACCGCGCGTTGTTCTTCGCTGAGGAAACCATTGCGCGAGGACAGTGCCAAGCCGTCGGCGGCGCGTACGGTCGGCTCGCCGATGATCTGGATCGGCATGTTCAGGTCATGCACCAGCGCACGGATCACCGCCAGTTGCTGGTAATCCTTCTGGCCGAAAATCGCCAGATCCGGCTGGACCATGTTGAACAGTTTGCTGACCACGGTCGCGACACCTTCGAAGTGCCCCGGACGGCTGGCGCCGCACAGGCCTTGAGAAAGTTGCGGCACGCTGACGCGAGTCTGCCCGGCCATGCCGTCGGGGTACATTTCTTCGACCGTCGGTGCGAACAATAGCGAGCAACCGGCCTCCAGCAGTTTTTCCTGATCGGCGGCGAGGGTGCGCGGATACTTGTCGAGATCTTCGCCAGCGCCGAACTGCAGCGGGTTGACGAAAATGCTCGCGACCACAAAATCCACGCGTTGCGTGGCTTTGGTCACCAGCGCGACGTGACCGCTGTGCAGGTTGCCCATGGTCGGCACGAAGCCGATACGCTTGCCTTCACTGCGGGCGCGGGCTACAGCGGCGCGCAGCTCGCGTACGGTTTTAACAGTATTCATGCCGAGAATCCGTGTTCGATGCCTGGGAACGTGGTGGCTTTGACTTCGCTGACGTAAGCCTTCAGCGCGGACTGAATGCTGTCCTGGCCGTGCATGAAGTTCTTGACGAATTTCGGTACGCGGCCGGTGATCGACAGGCCGAGCATGTCGTGCAGCACCAGCACTTGACCGTCGGTGGCGTTACCGGCGCCGATGCCAATGACCGGAATCTTCACGGCCTGGCTGATTTCGGCCGCCAGTTCGCTCGGTACGCATTCCAGCAGCAGCATCGCCGCGCCAGCCTGCTCCAGCGAGATCGCGTCGGCACGCATCTGCCGCGCCTGGTTCTCGTTACGGCCCTGCACTTTATAGCCACCGAGAATGTTCACCGCTTGCGGGGTCAAGCCCATGTGCGCGCACACTGGCACACCGCGTTCGGCGAGCAGACGGATCGACTCCGCGAGCCACAGCTGACCTTCGACCTTGACCATGTGCGCACCGGCCTGCATCAGCATGGCGCTGTTGTTCATGGTTTGTTCGAGGGTGGCGTTGGCCATGAACGGCAGATCGGCAAGGATCAACGCGTCGCTGTTGCCGCGTTTGACGCAGGCGGTGTGGTAGGCCATTTCTGCGGTGGTCACCGGCAGCGTGCTGTCGTGACCTTGCAGGACCATGCCGAGGGAGTCGCCCACCAGCAGCACTTCAACACCGGCCTCATTACAGGCGTGGGCGAAGGTCGCGTCATAGCAGGTCAGCATGGTGATTTTTTCACCTTTCTGCTTGAGGCTCTGGAGCGTGGTCAGGGTGATGGCTGGCATGTAAAAAATCCTCGTTCAGGCGCTCTGGAAACTACTGCGAGTAACGCGCGTGATTCGTCATCTACTCAGGCGCACGGTCTTTTGTCGTGCTTATAAGGCCTGGCTTGCGCCCGTGTGTGCCGGGTTGGCGGCAGCGGGACGCCTATAGTCGTGATGAGCCAAGCGGAAGTCAATTGCGTGTGTTACCGCAATGTTACGAGGGGAGTGTTACCGGCGTTACTGATGCGATTCAGCGCCGTAGCGGGGTTGAATTACAGAATTTTTGTCCGACAAAAATAGCGATGTCGCACGCTATCCATGTAGGAGCTGCCGAAGGCTGCGATCTTTTGATCCTTGGGGTTTTAATAACAAGAGCAAGATCAAAAGATCGCAGCCTTCGGCAGCTCCTACAGGGGGATTTGCTTCAGGGGTGAGGGAGGCGTTCGAGGCCGACGAACGGGCAGGCGGCGAGCATGTCGGCGAGGGTGCGGCCATCCGGCAGATGAAGAGCCGGCGGCGCCAGTTCGGCGAGGGGATACAACACGAAGGCGCGTTCCTGAATCTGGTAGTGCGGGACTTTCAGCCGTGGTTCGTCGATCAGTCGATCACCGAACAGCAGAATGTCCAGATCCAGCGTGCGCGGACCCCAGCGCTCAAGGCGTTCGCGGCCCTGATCATTCTCGATCGCTTGCAACGCATCGAGCAATTCCAGTGGGGCGAGCGTGCTGTCGAGCGCCGCCACCGCGTTGGTGTAACGCGGTTGGCCCGGCAACAGGGAATCGCTTTGATAGAAAGCTGAAACACCGGCGAGGGAAGTCTGCGGCAATTGCCCCAGCGCCTCGACGGCGATGCGCAATTGTTCGGCCGGGTCAGCGAGGTTGCTGCCCATGCCGATGTAGATGCGTTCCATGCCTTTACTCGCCTGTCGAAGCGCTCGGGGCACCGGCGCGTTTGCGCTTGGAGCCGCTGCTGCGACGACGTTTGCGTGGCGCGCCGCTGGCGTCATCACCTTTGCCGCTGAGGTCGCGGATCATGTCGCGGCGTTCGCTTTCGTTGGCGTCCTGATAATCCGTCCACCATTCGCCGAGGCCATCAGTCTCCTCGCCAGCGCTTTCACGCAGCAGCAGGAAGTCGTAACCGGCGCGGAAACGCGGATTGTCCAGCAACAGGTCGGCACGTTTGCCGCTGCGGCGTGGCAAGCGTTCCTGCATGTCCCAGATCTCGCGGATCGGCATGGTGAAGCGCTTTGGAATCGCAATGCGCTGGCACTGTTCGGCGATCAGCTCGTGCGCGCCTTCCTGCATTGCCGGAATTGGCGGCATGCCACGTTCCTGCAAGCGCAACACGCGGGCCGGCAGGGCAGGCCACAGCAGCGCGGCAAACAGGAACGCCGGGGTCACCGGTTTGTTCTGCTTGATGCGCAGGTCGGTGTTGGTCAGCGCTTCGCTGATCAGCGTGTGGGTGTATTCCGGGTTGTGTTCCAGTGCGTCGGCACTGGCCGGGAACAGCGGGGCGAACAGTTGCAGATCGACGAGCATTTCGAAGGTGATCGCGCCGTGTCCCGAGAGGAACAGCTTGAGCACTTCTTCGAACAAGCGCGCCGATGGAATCTCGCGCAGCATCGGCGCCAGCTCGCGGATCGGCTGCACGGTGTGCTTCTCGATGCCGAAGTTGAGCTTGGCGGCGAAACGCACGGCCCGCAGCATGCGCACCGGATCTTCCTGGTAGCGCTGCTTCGGATCGCCGATCAGACGGATCAGGTGATTGCGGATGTCGTGTACGCCGTTGGCGTAATCGAGGATGCGCTCGCTGACCGGATCGTAATACAGGGCGTTGATGGTGAAGTCGCGGCGTTGCGCGTCTTCTTCCAGGGTGCCGTAAACGTTGTCGCGCAGAATCCGCCCGCTCTCGTTACGCGAAGACTGATTGCTGTCTTCGTCGTCTTCGTTGACCGGGTGATTGGCGCGGAAGGTCGCGACTTCAATGATTTCGCGACCGAAATGGATATGCACCAGTTTGAAGCGACGGCCGATGATCCGCGCATTGCGGAATTCGGCACGGACTTGCTCGGGCGTGGCGCTGGTGGCGACGTCGAAATCCTTGGGCGTGATGCCCAGCAGCATGTCACGCACGCAACCGCCGACCAGATAAGCCTGGTAACCGGCACCTTGCAGGCGTTCGACGATATTCACCGCATAGCGGCTGAACTGCGTTTTCTGCAGCGAATGTTGACCGCTGTTGAGCACTTCAGGGGTGCTGCGGATGTGTTGCGTACGACGCACGGGAGTTCGGAATGACTGGAACAACTTCTTCAGCATGGGATGCACTGTTTGAAGGAATGTTCGGCCATACCAAAGAATGACCGCATGATGGGCGCAGATTCTAGCATTTAGTCGGGGGATGGTGTAGGACACGGCAGATTTGAGCTGCAAGCCGCAGGCTACAGGCGTCGCGCGCGATAAAAACAGGGGATTTTGCCGGGAGGGAGAAACTACAAGGGGAGCCGAAGCTCCCCAAGAAGTAGTTGCGTGCTCTTTTTATTATTGATTCGGGCTTCTTGTTTTTGTTGAGTGCCCTCGCCACGAAGCGTTTCCTTCGTGACCCTCCCAATCGGGAGCCAAGAGCAAACGGATTGCTTTGGTCGCTGAATTGCAGTGATCTTACGATCCAACCAGTACAGGCTCTGTCTTAGGACAGTTTTTGTTGTTCTCGGTCTGGTCGTGGGGCAAGCCCCAAATACAACGCCTCTCCAAAAGAATCAGTTAGCTGCGCCTCTCGCCGTCTTGTTTTTATTGTGCGTGAGTCGATTCGTCTTATTATTATTGTCTTGTGCATTGCTTGTTATTGTTCTTGTACCAAACATATAGCAGGGGGCGTGCCAACTTTTGCGAAACCCAATAAAACAAGGGGTTAGGTCGATATAACCGTTTTGTCGGGGCGAAAAAAAACCGGGGTTTCGTTACCGATAACCCCGGCTTCTGTTACGTGAATCGACTGCGGTAACAGTTTTTTCACATCCTCAACCGTTACCCGCGCACTCGACAGGTAACGTTCAGCTCTCGCTGGCGACCCCGGTCTTGCGCCGTGGAATGCCCAGACGCTGACGACGCTCCCACAGACATTTACGGCTGACGCCCAATTTGCGCGCCAGTTCGGTCTCGGTCATGTGGTCTTGATGTTCTAGGACGAAGTGCTGGAAATAGTCTTCCAGCGACAGGTCTTCGGTCGGCTCGTGGCTGCTGTTGCTGGCGTTACCGCCCGTTTGCGGCGGCAGACCGATGAACTCGTCGTCTTCCAGATCGCTCAGCTCGATGTCGATGCCCAGCAAATCGGCGGAGATTTCCGGGCTTTCGCTAAGAATCACCGCGCGCTCGACTGCGTTCTCCAACTCCCGCACGTTACCCGGCCAGGAATAGTGACGAATGGCCTGTTCGGCATCCGCAGCAAACTTGAGGTCGGTACGATTGATGCGCGCGCTCTGGCGAGCGAGGAAAGCCGTGGCGATTTCGTTGACGTCGGCACCGCGCTCGCGCAGGGCGGGCAGTTTCAGGGCGATCACGTGCAGACGGTAATAAAGGTCTTCACGGAACTGGCCGATTTTCGCCAGACTTTTCAGGTCCCGGTGCGTGGCCGCGATCAGGCGCACATCGACCTTCTGCGACTGCACGGAACCAACACGGCGTATTTCACCTTCCTGCAACACGCGCAGCAGGCGGGCCTGAGCTTCCAGCGGCAGTTCGCCGATTTCGTCGAGGAACAAGGTGCCGCCATCCGCCGCTTCGACCAGACCGGCACGCCCGGCGCTGGCGCCAGTGAACGCACCTTTCTCGTGGCCGAACAGTTCAGACTCGATCAGGCTTTCCGGGATAGCTGCACAGTTCACCGAAATCATCGGTGCCTTGGCGCGTTTCGACAGATTGTGCAGGGCGCGCGCCACCAGTTCTTTACCGGTGCCGGACTCGCCTTGGATCAGGACATTGGAATCGGTCGGCGCGACTTTGCGGATCTTGCTGTACAGATCCTGCATCGGCGGGCACGAACCAATGATGCCGATTTCGCCGTTGCTGTTGTCAGTGGCGGGTTTGCCGCTGCCATTGGCCGGTTTGCTGGCAACTGCTTCGCCGGCAGCGGGAGCCGATTGGCGATCACGCAGAATCCGCGCGACAGCCTGGAGCATTTCATCGTGGTCGAAAGGCTTGGCGATGTAGTCCACCGCGCCCATCTTCATCGAGTCGACCGCCGAGCGCAGGCTGGCGTAACTGGTCATGATCAGCACCGGCGTGCCCTGGCCGAGCTTGATCAGCTCGGTGCCCGGAGCGCCCGGCAAACGCAGATCGCTGACGATCAGGTCGAACGTAGGAATGGTGAAGCGTTCTTGTGCTTCCTGCACTGAACCGGCTTCGCTGACCTGGTACTGATTACGTTCCAGCAGGCGGCGCAAGGCGGAGCGGATAATTGTTTCGTCTTCGACGATCAAAATGTGCGGCATTGATTCGATACTCTCGACGGTCTCAGTTCACAGCGGACGTCGCTTCGACATGACGCGGTAAGGTCACCCGGATACGGGTGCCGCGTTGGCTTTGTACATCAGCCGGGCTGTCGATGGTGATTTGTCCATAATGCTCTTCAACGATGGAATAGACCAGTGCAAGGCCCAGACCGGTGCCTTCGCCAGGATCCTTGGTGGTGAAGAAGGGTTCGAACAATCTATCCATGATGTTCTTCGGAATACCGCTGCCTTCGTCCTCGACGATCAGATCGACCGTGTGTTCGCCGGCTTCGCTCTTGACCCGTACCGCGCTGTGCGGCGGCGAGGCGTCGCGGGCGTTTGAAAGCAAATTGATCAAAACCTGCGCGAGTCGCTGCGGATCGCCTTCGACCCAGTGATCCGGATCGCACAGGTTGTAGAACTGCACTTCGAAATTGCGTCGGTTCAGCGCCAGCAGGCCAATCGCGTCCTGCGCCACTTCCGCCAGACAAACCGGCTCGTCACTGTGCTGATGGCTGCCGGCGTGGGCGAAACTCATCAACGACTGGACGATGCGCGATATGCGTTTGGTCTGTTCGAGAATCTGCCCGCTGATTTCCGTCAGTTCGTCGTCTTCTTCGCGCTCTTCGCGCAGGTTTTGCGCCAGACAGGCGATGCCGGTGACCGGGTTGCCGATTTCGTGGGCGACACCCGCCGCGAGTCGACCAATGCTGGCCAGACGCTCGGAGTGCACCAGTTTGTCTTCGAGCATCTGCGTTTCGGTCAAGTCCTCGACCAGTAACACCAGACCGCTGTTACCCGGAGCAAGCGGCTCATCGATGGCCGCTTTGTGCAGGTTCAACCAGCGGGTCTGGCCGTCGAGGGCCAGATGCTGTTTGTGCAAATGCTCGTCGGGCAGATTGATGAAGCCCTGGAGCAATTCTTTCCACGGCTCGCCGATGGTGCTCAGGCGCGAACCGACCACACGTTGCGCGGCAATCCCGGTGAGTTCTTCCATGGCCTTGTTCCACATCAGGATCTCTTGATCCTTGGCCAGCGAGCAGACGCCCATCGGCAGTTCCTGCAAGGTCTGGCGATGGTAACGGCGCAAAGCATCGAGTTCGGCCGCCAGACCGGTGAGGCGCGAGTGGTAATCCTCGAGGCGGCTTTCGATGAAGTGGATGTCTTCGGTGACATAGTTTTCACCGCCAGCCTTGTACGGCAGGAAGGTTTCCACCATGTCCTGCGCGACGCTCGGGCCCATCAGGCCGGAGAGGTTGGCTTCGATGCGGTCGCGCAAACGGCGCAAGGCGTAAGGGCGGCGTTCGTCGAAGGGCAGATAAAGGTCTCGCAGCGCTTGTTCGACTTCTTTCTGCGCAGCCTTGGCGCCCAGCGGTTTGGCCAGTTGTGTGGCGAACTCCTGCGGGGAGGCTGCGTGCAGTTCGCGGCGCTGCGGGCGACGGACGTTATCCACGGCGCAGGCTTCGGCGGCGCTGGCTTCTTCCGGACTGGCATTGGTGAACAGCGAGATCAGCGTGAACATCAATACGTTGGCGGCGAGCGAGGCGATGGCCGCCATGTGCCAGCTGGTGTCGTCGAGCACGTAAATCATGTTCAGCAGCGGGATGTAGAAGCCCTGCAGATTGCCGACCAGCGGCAACAGCATGGTCACCACCCAAACCAGAATCCCCGCCAGCAGACCGGCGATAAAGCCTCGGCGGTTAGCGGTTGGCCAGTACAGTACGGACAGCACGCCCGGGAGGAATTGCAGGGTCGCCACGAAAGCAACAATGCCGAGGTTGGCCAGATCCTGCTCGGCGCCAAGCATCAGGTAGAAACCGAAACCGGCCATGATGATCGCGACGATCAGCGCGCGGCGCGTCCACTTCAGCCAACGGTAGATATTGCCTTCAGCCGGCGGCTGATAAAGCGGCAGCACCAGGTGGTTCAGCGCCATGCCCGACAGCGCCAGCGTGGTGACGATGATCAGGCCGCTGGCCGCCGATAGACCGCCGACGTAGGCGAGCAACGCCAGCGGCTTGCTGTTGGCGGCGATGCCGATGCCGAGGGTGAAATATTCCGGATTGGTCGTGGCGCCCAGTTTCAGGCCGGCCCACAAGATCAGCGGCACCGCCAGGCTCATCAGCAGCAGGAACAGCGGCAAACCCCAGCTCGCACTGACCAGTGAGCGCGGATTGAGGTTCTCGGTAAACGTCATGTGATACATGTGCGGCATCACGATTGCCGAGGCAAAAAACACCAGCAGCAGCGTGCGCCATGGGCCTTCCTGCAATGGCGTGTGCAACGCGGCGAGGGCGGTCTGGTTTTGCAGCAGCCACACCTCAAGTTGTTGCGGGCCGTCGAACACGCCGTACAGCGCATACAGACCGACGCCGCCGAGGGCGATCAGTTTGATCACCGATTCAAAGGCAATCGCGAACACCAGCCCTTCGTGTTTCTCGCGGGTGGCGATGTGGCGGGAGCCGAAGAAAATCGTGAACAGAATGATCAGCGCACAGAACGCCAGTGCTACACGGCTCTGCACCGGTTCGCCGGTGAGGATGCCGATGGAATCGGCCACCGCTTGAATCTGCAACGCCAGCAACGGCAACACGCCAATCAGCATGAAGATCGTGGTCAGCGCGCCGGCCCAGGTGCTGCGAAAGCGAAAGGCGAACAGGTCCGCCAGCGATGACAGTTGGTAGGTGCGGGTGATCTTCAGAATTGGATAAAGCAGCACCGGCGCCAGCAGAAATGCGCCGGAAACGCCGAGGTAACTGGAGAGAAAACCGTAGCCGTACTGATACGCGAGGCCCACCGTGCCGTAGAACGCCCACGCACTGGCGTAAACCCCCAGCGACAAAGTGTAAGTCAGCGGGTGGCGAATGATCGCACGCGGGATCATGCCCCGTTCACTGACCCATGCAACGCCGAACAGCACCGCCAGGTACGCGGCGCTGATCAGGATCATCTGGGTCAGGCTAAAGCTCATCGGCATCTTTTTGGCTCTGCAGGATGAAGGTCACAACAATCAGGATCAGCCAAAGCAGATAAGGGCGATACCAGGCGCCCGTCGCGTCGATCCACCAATCCATGATGGCGGGGGAAAACAGATAGATCCCGACGACTAAAAGCAGGACCAAGCGATAGATGTACATCCCGGCCTCTCTTTTTTATGCGCGTGCCCGAAAACGTGCGGCGATGGTAACGGATGGGCGCGCGACTGCAAGTGGCGTCATAGCAGTTGCGCTTCGGGCAAGGTCAGTGTGCGCGGGATCTTTGTCGCATCCCAGTGCAGGCAACCCCACGCCAGTAATTCTTGCGGCGAAGCGTGGGCCAGTTCGGCGCCGGGGTTCTGCCCCAGAGCGCGCAGGGCTCTGAGTAACAACGGCGTGGCCTGATCGGCTTCCAGCGGTGGCGAACGGTATGACTTGCCGAGCTTGTTGCCGTCCGGTTGGGTAATTAGCGGCAGGTGCAGATAGCGCGGTTGGCGCAGGCCCAGCAGCTCTTGCAGGTAGAGCTGACGCGGTGTCGAGTCGAGCAGATCGGCACCACGAACGATGTCGGTGATGCCTTGCCAGGCATCATCGAGCACCACGGCCAGTTGATAAGCATAGAGGCCGTCGCGACGGCGGATGACGAAATCGCCGACGTCGCGGCCCAGATGCTGACGGTATTCGCCTTGCACGCGGTCGATGAAGTGGTATTCCAGTTCCGGCACGCGCAGGCGAATGGCGGCGTCTTGCTGAGCGTGGCCGAGATTACGGCACAGGCCCGGATAAATGCCGTTGTACGCTTCGAGCTGTTTGCGCGAGCAGGTACAGGCGTAGGCCAGGCCGTGATTGAACAGGCTATTGAGGACGTCGGCGTAGGCATCGTGCCGATCGCTCTGGCGCACCATGTCGCCGTCCCATTCGAAGCCGTAGCTTTCCAGCGCCTTGAGAATCGCGGTTTGCGCACCGGGTTCTTCACGGGGCGGATCGAGATCTTCCATGCGCACCAGCCAGCGACCGCCGACCGAACGGGCGTCGAGGTAAGAGGCGAGGGCGGCGACCAGCGAGCCGAAGTGCAGGTGGCCACTGGGGGTCGGGGCGAAGCGGCCGATGTAGGCGGGGGATTTTTTGGCAGTCATGGAAACGAAGCTACTTTTCAGGCTATACGCAGGTCAACCTGTAGGAGTGAGCCTGCTCGCGATAGCGGTGCGACATTCAACACCGATATTGACCGACCCACCGCTATCGCGAGCAGGCTCACTCCTACAAAAGGCAAAGGCAAAGGCAAAAGACAGAAACAAAAACGGAGCGTTCGCACGCTCCGTTTTTCGTTCAGGTCGAGATTACTTGCCGACCTGCTTTTCCTTGATTTCCGCCAGGGTCTTGCAGTCGACGCACATGTCGGCTGTAGGGCGTGCTTCAAGGCGTTTCACACCAATCTCGACGCCGCACGAATCGCACCAACCGTACTCTTCGTCTTCGATCAGTTGCAGCGTCTTGTCGATTTTCTTGATCAGCTTGCGTTCGCGGTCGCGGGCGCGCAGCTCGAGGGCGAATTCTTCTTCCTGGCTGGCACGGTCGGCCGGGTCCGGGAAATTGGCAGCTTCGTCCTTCATGTGGTCAACGGTGCGGTCGACTTCCTGCATCAACTCCTGTTTCCACTTGTTCAGGACCTTGGTGAAGTGCGCGCGCATCGGGGCGCCCATGTACTCTTCACCTTTCGCCGGAACATAAGGTTCGAAACCGCTGATCGTCTGATTCTGCTGTTGCTTTGCTTGGGTGGGCATGAAATGGACCGCCTCTACTCTTGTAATCCATTGCGCAGGATTGCTCCATCACCGACACCTGCCGGCCCTGCGGCTGCAAGCGGGCGAACTTACCAGATCAATTCAGCCTGCGCTACTCCCGGATGTCGAGGCCCCGGCGGGTGGCGCTTGCAAAAGTCTGACAAGCCGTGTCTGGCGGTGTTGGAGACCTGTTCAATCACTGATTTTAGTCAATCCTGGAGCGTACGCTCATATCGTTACAGTCCAGCGTTCTTGAGGCTGTGACCGCTGCGGGTTCTCGCTCGTTCCGGCAGATGGGTAGAATCGTCTCTTTTTCCCCTTCGAAGGAAAACCAATGGCTCAGCCGTACAGTGCGCGCAGTCGTGCGATCGAACCGTTCCATGTAATGGCGCTGCTGGCGCGGGCCAATGAATTGCAGGCTGAAGGCCACGACGTGATCCATCTGGAGATCGGCGAGCCGGACTTCACCACGGCCGAACCGATCATTCGGGCCGGGCAAGCGGCGCTGACGGCGGGCAAGACCCGTTACACCGCAGCGCGCGGGATTCCCGAGTTGCGCGAGGCGATCGCCGGTTTTTACCAATCGCGTTACGGCTTGAACATTGATCCGCGGCGGATTCTGATCACGCCGGGTGGTTCTGGTGCGCTGTTGCTGGCCAGTGCGTTGCTGGTCGACCCCGGCAAACACTGGCTGTTGGCGGACCCAGGCTATCCGTGCAACCGGCACTTCCTGCGATTGGTCGAGGGCGCGGCACAGTTGGTGCCGGTCGGGCCGGACGTGCGCTATCAACTGACCCCGGATCTGGTCGAGCGTCATTGGGACCACGACAGCGTCGGCGCGCTGGTTGCCTCGCCGGCCAACCCGACCGGAACGATCCTGACCCGCGATGAGCTGGCCGGGTTATCCACAGCCATCAAGGCGAAACACGGGCATCTGGTGGTGGATGAGATCTATCACGGTCTGACTTACGGCACCGATGCCGCCAGCGTGCTGGAAGTCGATGACAGCGCTTTTGTCCTGAACAGTTTCTCCAAGTACTTCGGCATGACCGGCTGGCGCCTGGGCTGGCTGGTCGCACCGGAAGCGGCGGTGAGTGATCTGGAGAAGCTCGCGCAAAATCTCTACATCAGCGCCCCGAGCATGGCGCAATACGCTGCATTGGCGTGCTTCGAGCCGGACACCATCGCCATTCTGGAGGAGCGTCGCGCTGAATTTGGTCGTCGTCGCGACTTCCTGCTGCCCGCCCTGCGCGAGCTCGGATTCAACATTGCCGTGGAGCCGGAAGGCGCGTTCTATTTGTACGCCGATATCAGCCAGTTCGGCGGCGATGGCTTCGCGTTCTGCCGTCATTTCCTCGAAACCGAGCACGTCGCTTTTACGCCGGGGCTGGATTTTGGTCGTTATCAAGCCAGTCATCATGTGCGTTTTGCCTACACGCAGAACCTCCCTCGCTTACAAGAAGCGGTGGAGCGCATCGCGCGTGGCTTGAAGAGTTGGCAAGGCTGATGCGCTTTTATCCCCCTCTTGAAGAAGCGCGGTTGATTCGTCGATACAAACGCTTTCTCGCCGATATCGAGACCGTTAGCGGCGAGTTGCTGACGATTCACTGCCCGAACACCGGCTCCATGCTCAATTGTCAGGTCGAGGGCGGGCAGGTCTGGTTCAGCCGCTCCAACGATCCCAAGCGCAAATTGCCCGGCACTTGGGAGATCGGCGAAACCCTGCAAGGGCGGCTGTTTTGTGTGAACACCGGACGCGCCAACGGGTTGGTCGAGGAAGCCTTGCAGGCTGGCGTGATCAGCGAGTTGAACGGCTTTACCGCGTTGAAGCGAGAAGTCGCCTATGGGCAGGAAAAAAGCCGTATCGATTTCCGCCTCGAATACCCGAGCGGCCCGGCGTATGTGGAAGTGAAAAGCGTCACCCTGGGCTTCGATGGCACGGCGGTGGCGGCGTTTCCGGATGCCGTGACCCAGCGTGGCGCCAAGCATTTGCGTGAGCTGGCGCATTTGGCTCGCGACGGGATTCGGGCGGTGCAGTTGTATTGCGTCAATCTGAGCGGGATTGAAGCGGTGCGGCCTGCGAAGGAAATCGATTCGGCGTACGCCGATGCGCTTCTCGAAGCCGTTGCCTGTGGCGTTGAGGTGCTGGCGTACGGCGTGCGTTTGAACCATGAAGAAATGGTCATCGACCGGCGTCTCGACGTCTTGCTCAACGGTTAAACGTTGATCCACAGGCCTTGCGCGTCTTCGCGGCAGGGGATGGCGGTGAGTGACTGCCCGGCGCAAGGCCCGGCCACGCATTCGCCGTCCTCGATGAGAAACAGTGCGCCGTGGGTGGCGCACTGGATCAGGCTGTTGCTGGGGTCAAGAAACTGGTCGGGCTGCCATTCCAGCCCGACGCCGCGGTGCGGGCAGCGATTGAGGTAAACATAGGCCTGGCCGCTGCGGCGCACGGCGAAGAGCTTTTTCCCGTCGACTTCAAAACCACGACTGGCGGCTTCAGCCAGATCGGCGCCTGCGCAGAGAAACTTCATGACTATCCTCTAGTGTCCGCTCGTGTCCGGATATGTCCGAGCTTGACGTTTAAATGCAAACAATTATCAAATGACGGCCTTCGTCCGCAGGGCGGCTGGCAGATGCCGAGGATACTTGGCCTGTCATTCTGACGCCCGGGAAAAACCTTATTCAAGGAAGCTGGATATGCGCCTGAGTACCCGCGTTGCTGTGCTGTGTGCCGGACTTTTCGTCAGTCACCAGGCGGCAGCGGCTGATTTGCCGCAACGTTGGGTCAGTGCCGGCGGTGCGCTGTCGGAGTGGGTGAGTGCCTTGGGGGGCGAGTCGAAGCTGGTCGGTGTCGACACCACCAGCCAGCATCCCGAGTCGCTGAAGGCGCTGCCGAGCATCGGATATCAGCGCAGTCTTTCCGCTGAAGGCATTCTCAGTCTGCGCCCGGACATCCTGATCGGCACCGAGGAAATGGGCCCGCCGCCGGTGCTGTCGCAGGTGAAAGCGGCCAAGGTTCAGGTGGAGTTGTTCTCGGCGCAGCCGGATCTGCCGACGCTGCAGAAAAACGTGACTCACTTGGGCCAGTTGCTGGGCGCCGAGCCACAGGCTGCGCAACTGCTGCAACGTTATCAACAACAACTCGATGCGCAGCAAGCACGAGTGACCGATGCGCAGACCCAACAGAAAGCGCCAGGCGTGCTTTTATTGCTCGGACATGCTGGCGGCAAACCGTTGATTGCCGGTAAGGACACCGCCGCCGATTGGCTGCTGCAACAGGCGGGTGGGCATAACCTGGCGACGCATACCGGTTACAAACCTTTTTCCGTGGAATCTCTGGCCAGTCTCGACCCTGAAGTGTTGGTATTTGCCGACCGTGCGCTGACCGGTGAGGCGGCGAAAGCCGCGCTGTTCAAGGAAAACCCGATTCTCGATTCAAGCCGCGCCGCCAAAGCAGGCCGGGTGCTCGAGCTGGACCCGACCCTGCTGGTCGGCGGCCTCGGGCCACGTTTGCCTGCGGCGCTGAAAACCCTGTCTGACGGTTTCTACCCGGCCCAGAGCGGCCAATGACCACACTGGTCAAACCCCGTGCCTTGTTCATCGGCCTGACGCTCCTGTGTTTGCTGGCGATCTGGCTGTCATTAGCGCTGGGGCCGGTGAGCCTGCCGCTGATCGATACGTTGCGCGCAGCGTTGCGCATGCTCGGTGTACCGCTGGCGCCAGAAGGGCTGGAGCAGGCCGAGCTGATTCTCGGGCAGATTCGTCTGCCGCGTACCTTGCTCGGGCTGGCGGTCGGCGGTGTGCTGGCATTGTCTGGGGTGGCGATGCAGGGATTGTTTCGTAACCCCTTGGCAGACCCCGGACTGGTGGGTGTTTCCAGTGGCGCAGCGTTGGGTGCGGCGATCGCGATTGTCGGTGGCTCGTTTTTTGGCGGTTTGCCGGAGTGGTTCGGGCCTTATCTGTTGTCGGTCTGCGCGTTTCTCGGCGGGCTCGGGGTCACGGCACTGGTCTATCGACTCGGTCGGCGCAATGGCCAGACCAATGTCGCGACCATGTTGCTGGCGGGTATCGCGCTGACCGCGCTGGCCGGTTCGGCCGTCGGCCTGTTCACTTATCTGGCAGATGACGCGACCCTGCGGACGCTGACGTTCTGGAACCTCGGCAGCCTCAATGGCGCCAGTTACGCACGGTTGTGGCCGTTGCTGATCATCAGCGCCGGTGTCGCGTTATGGTTGCCTCGTCGGGCCAAGGCGCTGAATGCCTTGCTGCTAGGTGAGTCGGAAGCCGGGCATCTGGGCATCGATGTCGAACGGCTCAAGCGCGAGTTGGTGTTTTGCACCGCGCTGGGTGTCGGCGCTGCGGTGGCAGCAGCGGGAATGATCGGCTTCGTTGGTTTGGTGGTGCCGCATCTGGTGCGTTTGCTGGCGGGCCCGGATCACAAAGTCTTGCTGCCGGCATCGGTGCTGGCGGGGGCGAGCCTTTTGCTCTTGGCTGACCTGGTCGCGCGGTTGGCGTTGGCGCCTGCCGAGTTGCCGATCGGTATTGTCACCGCGTTTATCGGTGCGCCGTTCTTTCTATTTCTGCTGTTGCGAGGACGTGCCTGATGCTGCGTGCGCAAGATCTGCACATTCAGCGCGGGCGCAAGACAGTGCTCGGCGATGTCACGCTGCAACTCGAACCGGGCGAAGTGCTCGGCGTACTCGGGCCGAACGGTGCCGGCAAAAGTACCTTGCTCGGTGCGCTGTGCGGTGAGTTGGCGCCCAGCGCGGGCGGCGTTTCGCTCGACGGGCAAGCGTTGAGTCACTGGACCGGACAGCAGCGCGCGCAACGCTTGGCTGTGTTGCCTCAAGTGTCGACCCTGGACTTTGCCTTTCGTGTCGAAGAAGTGGTCGGCATGGGCCGCCTGCCCTATCAAAGCGGTCGCGTGCGTGATGACGAAATCATCGCCGCAGCGTTGGCGGCGGCGGATGCCGGGCATTTAAGCGGTCGCAGTTATCTGGCGTTGTCCGGTGGCGAGCGCCAGCGCGTGCATCTGGCGCGGGTGTTGGCGCAGCTCTGGCCGGGACAAGCCGGGCAAACGTTGCTGCTGGACGAACCGACGTCGATGCTTGATCCGTTGCATCAACACACCACGCTGCAAGCGGTGCGTGAGTTTGCCGATCGCGGCGCGGCGGTGCTGGTGATCCTGCATGATCTGAATCTGGCGGCGCGCTATTGTGATCGTATTCTGCTGCTCGAAGGCGGGCGTCCGGTAGCGCTGGACACCCCGGAGCAGGTGTTGCGGCCGGACTCGCTGAAGGCTGTGTTCGGTCTTGAAGTGTTGGTGCAGCCGCACCCGGAGCGCGGGCATCCGCTGATCATTGCCCGCTGACTGAATCATCGAGGTGATGGCATGCGTGGGTTGTGGCTGTTGGCAGTGGTGTTGCTTGCGGGGTGTCAGCATGTTGTTGCGCCACCGCCGATCAGTGGCCAGATTCGTGACCTGCGCAGCGGTGAGGAGCTGACGGCGCAGCAACTGGTGAAACGCCTTGCTGGACCCGAGCGACTGATCATTGGCGAGCAGCATGACAATGCTGATCATCACGCCGCGCAATTGTGGCTGTTGCAGTCGCTCGGCGAGCAACGGCCGCAGGGCAGTCTGTTGCTGGAAATGCTCACGCCGGATCAGCAGCCCAAGGTAGATGCCGTTCGCCAGGCAACGTCGCCGTCCGCCAATCTTTCAGAGGCGCTGACCTGGCAGGATGGCTGGGACTGGAATCTCTATGGGCCGATCGTGCGCTTTGCTCTCAGCCAGCCGTATCCGCTGCTGGCGGCCAATCTTGAAAACAGTGAAATCCGTACCTTCTACCGCAACCCGCCGGTGCTGAGCGGTGCGCGCAGTAATGCGGCGTCGGTGAAAAGCACGTTGCTGGCGCAGATCAGTGAATCCCATTGCGGACTGCTGCCCGCAGCACAGATGCCCGCGATGCTGGCCTTGCAGCAGCAGCGTGACCGACGCATGGCTGAGCGCATGCTCGCGGCGCCCACGCCTTCGATCTTGTTGGCTGGGGCGTGGCATGCGCGCAAGGATGTCGGGGTGCCGTTGCATGTCGTGGATCTGGGCGCCACTCAAGCGCCAACGGTGTTGATGCTGGCAGAGCGGGGCGCAGCGGTGACTGCCGCGATGGCCGATTACGTCTGGTACACCGCCCCGACGCCCAAGCAGGATTACTGCGAACAGATGCGTGAACAATTCGGCAAATGACTTTTCCACAGGCAAAAAAAGACCCGGTAAAAAACCGGGTCAAATAACCGTGATTAGCCTGATGAGGAGATAATCTGAGAGTCCGAACCAAGGGCTTTTCAGAATATCGACTGATCTCGCGACCAGTTGTGATAATCATAGCGATTCTCATTACCACGTCAACAACTGTTTTCTCATTTCTTTGATTCAGACTCGAAAATGGCCGGCATGCCCCGAAAACAGGGGGCTGGGCATTAACTTCTGATTTCGGTCATTTGGCTGACTTGTTTATTCAGTTGGCCGATACGCCGCGCCATGCTTTCGATCAGGCTGTGGGCAATCTTCGGATTGGTGCGGGTCATGCTCAAAAACTGCTCACCGGGAATCAGCATCACTGTGCTCGCTTCTCGGGCGATGACCGTGGCATTGCGCGGTTCGCCGGTGAAAACTGCCATGGCACCAAATATCTCGTCCTTGGGCACATCACCGACCTTGTGCCCTTCGACAAAGGCCTCGGCATGGCCGTCGATGATCACGAACACATGATCGGCGACGTCGCCCTGCTTGATCAGAATTTCCCCGGCCTCAACCCGCTTGAAACCATTGGTGCTGCGAAACTCGCGTGGTTTCAGCTCGGCGACGGTGTGGGCGAGAATTGCCATTTGCCCCAGCAGATATGCAAGAAATTGATCCGCCCGGCCGGCGTCGGCGTACAGATGCTGAAACACCTCATGGCGTCGGTAAGGCGTCAAGCGCAGTGGCCCGTCACTGTACAGGCGGCAATCGTCCCATTCATTGCCACGCTGCAGGCCGATCAGGTCGCCCTCTTGCCAATAAAACAGCGGACGGGCAGCGATGCAGCCGTTGATCACACCTTCAGCCAATAGAAACAACTGATCGCCGGGTAACTGCGCGAGCAAATCATCCGTCGCGTCCAGTTGCAGATCCGGCCCGCACGGCGCCAGGCCGAGCAGCCACTGCGCGGGCAAACTCTGTAGGCGATTGATCAGTGCATCGGCGTATGCCGATTGTTCCCCCAGCAAATACATGACGGTCAGCGTCCGTTCAGTTCTTGTGGCGCGAGGAAATGGCTTCGAGCTGTTTGTTCAGGGCGTCCTTGCGTTCGGCGGGGATGTCGTTCCAGTGCACGTCCATCAGCGCGCCTTCGATCGCATACAACAACACCTTCGATGCGCGAAACCCGCGGGTACGCACGGCCCGGTAGGCGTCCACCGCGCCCAGGCGACGCAAGTCCGAGGCGCTGTGGATGCCCACGGCATGCAGCCATTGCGCCGACGTCTTGCCAAGATTCTTCAGGTGTTGCAGTTCATCATTCATCAAGCCTCCTTGCGACGGCCGAATGGTGCGTGGGCGAGCTTCTCAGGAGTGTAGCCATCAGTAGGAAAAGCGTGGTTGTTTGGTCGGATTCGACGCAAATGCTTCTAAGAAAAGGAGCTTGAACGGCCTGCGAATGCAGAAAGGAGGGAGAAAACACACATATCAATGTAGGAGTGAGCCTGCTCGCGATAGCGGGCTGGCAGGCACACATATGTTGAATGTTAAACCGCTATCGCGAGCAGGCTCACTCCTACAGCGGCAGGCGCTGGATGGTTATTTCAGCGAGTGCGATAACGCAGGCGCGTACCGAAATTCATCGACATCAGAATCTCGTCGGCACTCAGCTCCGGCGGGAAGTACGCCCCGGAAATCTGCGCGTGCGCCAGGCTGGCGCCTTCAAGCGACGCATTACGAAAATCGATGCCACGTAAATCGGCCGAGCGGAAATACGCGTCCCGGAAATCCACGCCATCGGCGTTCAGTTCACGCAGGTCAAGGCCTCGGAAGTCGCCGCCGACCATGTCGATCGGGCCGTCTTGCGGGCGTTCGTTGTTGAAACCTGTGATGTCATCTTTGTGCAGCAAGGCATACAGCGGGGAGTCGAGCAGTTTCGGCTGGCTCATGTCAGATCACCTGTTGGTTTTATGACGCCAGTATAGTGCCACTATTTGACGGCCGTGAAGCAAACGAGGGCTTCACGGCCGAAATAGTTTTTTACAGGCCTGGCAAGCGCTGACGAATCTGCGCGACCACGGTGTCCAGCGTGCCGGATTCGTTAGTCTGCACGCGTTTACTGCGCAGAATTTCTTCCGGCGTCAGCGCTTCACGATTGGCTTGCTGTGCTTCGATCACGGCCAGCGTGGCGTCGGACGGATCCTGTTTATCCGCCTGACGAATCGCCAGCCAGCTCTCGATCACCGCTTGTGGCGCGTTGCAGTCGAGGATCAGGAACGGTGTGCCGGTGGCTTCGGCAATTTTCGCCGCGTTGTCGCGTTGCTCGCGTTTAAGGTAAGTCGCGTCGATCACCACCGGGAAACCTGCGTGCAGGATGATTTCAGCAATTTCATGCAGGCGTGCGTAGGTCGCCGCGCTGGCGTCGGCGCTATAGATGCCGGCCTGCACGTCGTTGGCGACGGTTTGTTCACCGAACAGGCGCTTGCGTTCAACATCGGAACGCAGGCGGATCGCGCCCAGTGCTTCGACCAGGCGCATGGCCACGTGGCTCTTGCCGACAGCGGAAACGCCGTGGGTAATCGCCATGAAGCGCGAAGGAATGGTGCTGTAGCTTTCGGCCAGATTGGCGTAGTTGCGGTACTGGCGCAGGGTGGTGGCGCGCTGCACTGGCGTCGCGTCCGCGGGCATGCTGAACAGCGCAACCTTGGCGCGAACCAGTGCGCGGTAGGCTTTATAGAAGTTCAGCACTTCGAGGCCTTGATAGTCGCCGGTCAATTCCAGGTATTGGCTGATGAAGCGGCGCGCCAGGGATTTCAGGCCACGGTCTTCAAGGTCCATCGCGAGGAAGCCGGTGTCGGCCCAGACGTCGGTGAAACGGAACGGTTCGTTGAACTCGATGCAGTCGAAGATCACCACTTTGCCGTCGATGACCGTGGCGTTGCCCAAATGGATGTCGCCGTGACATTCACGGGTAAAGCCTTCGGTTTTGCGCTGGGCGAACAGTGGCTTGAGACGTTCGAAGCTGCTTTCGGCCCAGGCTTTCAGTGCGTCGAGTTGCAGCAGATCGTTTTTGTCGCTGAGGAACGGCAGGATCTGCTCAAAGTTTTGCGACACCGGCGCCATCACGCTGTCCGGGGTACCGGCGTCGTGTTCGGCCGGGACTTTTGGCGCGGTGAGGTGGAAGCGGGCGATTTGCTCGGCCATCTCGTCGATGTGCTGGGTGGTCAGTTCGCCGTTGGCTTGCAAAGTGCTAAGCAGACCGGTCTGTGGGAACTGGCGCATTTTCAGCAGATATTCGATCGCCGGGCCTTCACCGCCGAGTTGCGGTGCTTCGACGCTGCCGGTCACTGGCAATACTTCCAGGTACAAATCGTCGGTCAGGCGCTGGTTCAGACGCAGTTCTTCTGCACAGAAATGTGCGCGCGACTCGAGGCCGGTGAAGTCGAGGAAACCGAAATTGACCGGTTTCTTTACTTTATAAGCAAAGGGGCCGGTGAGGATCACCCACGAGATATGGGTTTCGATGACCTGAAACCCTTCGACAGGGTGCGGGTAGAGGGCCGGGTTTTGCAGGGCAGCGATCAGTGACTGGCTCACGGGCGATCCTTCAGAGAGGGGGGAAATTCAAGGCGGCCATTATGGCCGCTCGCCAGCCTGACGCAAACCTCGGAGCGCTCCTGTTGAGGATGAATAAAGTGCGTATAATCCGCCGCCATGACTCGAACTCGATCCCCCCGTACCAAGAAAAAACCACCTTCCAAGGGCCTCAGCCCGTGGTTGAGCTGGGCCATTAAACTCAGTCTGGTCGGCCTTGTCGTGCTGGCCGGCTTCGCCGTTTACCTCGATGCCGTGGTGCAGGAGAAGTTCTCCGGCAAGCGCTGGACCATCCCGGCGAAGGTCTACGCGCGGCCGCTTGAGCTGTTCGTCGGACAAAAGCTCAGCAAGGACGATTTCCTTACCGAACTCGATGCTCTTGGCTATCGCCGCGAAGCCGTGAGCAATGGTCCCGGCGCCGCAGCTGTCAACGGTAATACGGTCGATCTGAATACCCGTGGCTTCCAGTTCTATGAAGGCCTGGAGAAGCCGCAGCCGGTGCGCGTGCGTTTCTCCGGCGATTACGTGGCTGAGTTGTCGGCGACCAACGGTTCGAAACTGTCCGTGGTACGCCTTGAACCGCTGATGATCGGCGGCATTTATCCAAAGAATCTCGAAGACCGCATTCTGATCAAGCTCGATCAGGTGCCGCCGTACCTGCTCGAAACCCTGGTCGCTGTAGAAGACCGCGATTACTACAGCCACTGGGGCGTGTCGCCGAAGTCGATTGCCCGGGCTATCTGGGTCAACACCTCTGGCGGCAAGATGACCCAGGGCGGCAGTACGCTGACCCAGCAGTTGGTGAAAAACTTTTACCTGACCAACGAACGCAGCCTGACCCGCAAGCTCACCGAAGCGATGATGGCGCTGTTGCTGGAAATGCATTACGACAAGAAAGAAATCCTTGAGGCCTACCTCAATGAAGTCTTCGTCGGGCAGGACGGTCAGCGCGCAGTGCACGGTTTCGGTCTGGCCAGCCAGTTCTTCTTCGGTCAGCCATTATCCGAATTGAAACTGCATCAGGTGGCGTTGCTGGTCGGCATGGTCAAAGGCCCGTCCTACTACAACCCGCGACGCAACCCGGAGCGCGCGTTGGAGCGGCGTAACCTGGTGCTCGACGTACTTGAGCAGCAGGGCGTGGCGACGGCCGAGCAGGTCGAAGCAGCGAAGAAAATGCCGCTGGGCGTGACCACGCGCGGCAAGCTCGCCGACAGTTCGTTCCCGGGCTTTGTCGATCTGGTCAAACGGCAGTTGCGCGAAGACTACCGCGACGAAGACTTGACCGAAGAAGGCCTGCGGATCTTCACCAGTTTCGACCCGATTCTGCAGATGAAGGCCGAAGCCTCGGTCAACGACACGTTCAAGCGTCTGTCCGGGCGCAAGGGCTCCGACGATGTCGAAGCAGCGATGGTCGTGACCAACCCGGAAACCGGCGAAGTGCAGGCGATGATCGGCAGCCGTCAGGCCAGTTTTGCCGGCTTCAACCGGGCACTGGATGCAGTGCGGCCGATCGGTTCGTTGATCAAGCCGGCGGTTTATCTCACCGCGTTGGAGAAGCCGAGCCAGTACACGCTGACCAGTTGGCTGTCCGACGATCCGTTGTCGGTCAAAGGCGCGAACGGTCAGGTGTGGAAGCCGCAGAACTATGATCGCCGCTCCCACGGCACGGTCTTCCTCTATCAGGGCCTGGCGCACTCCTACAACCTGTCGACCTCGCGTCTGGGTCTGGAAGTGGGCGTGCCGAATGTGTTGAAAACACTCGGTCGTCTGGGCGTTACACGTGAATTCCCGGCCTTCCCGTCAATGTTGCTCGGCGCGGGTGGCATGACCCCGATCGAAGTGGCGACCATGTACCAGACCCTCGCCAACGGTGGTTTCAACACGCCGATGCGCGGGATTCGCAGCGTGCTGACCGCCGAGGGCGAACCGCTCAAGCGTTATCCGTTCCAGATCGAGCAGCGTTTCGACCCGGCGTCCATCTATCTGATCCAGAACGCCATGCAGCGCGTGATGCGTGAAGGTACCGGCAGTTCGGTTTATAACGTGCTGCCCAAGACCCTGACACTCGCCGGCAAGACCGGCACCAGTAACGATTCCCGTGACAGCTGGTTCGCCGGTTTCAGCCAGGATCTGCTGGCGGTGGTGTGGCTGGGCCGCGACGATAACGGCAAGACGCCGTTCACCGGGGCCACCGGCGCGTTGCAAGTCTGGACCAGTTTCATGCGCAAGGCTGATCCGCTGCCGCTGGACATGCCGCAGCCGGACAACATCGTCCAGGCCTGGGTCGATTCGCGCACCGGGCAGGGCTCCGATGCCAACTGCCCAGGGGCGGTACAGATGCCGTATATTCGCGGCAGCGAACCGCCACCCGGCGCCGCCTGTGCAAGCGAAACGCCTGCTTCCGGCGAGTCGGTGATGGATTGGGTCAAGGGCTGGATGAATTAAGCAAAGAGGGTTTCAAGTGAACAAGTGGTTGATTCCAGCGGTGACCGCCGTGGCTTTGCTCAGCGGCTGCTCTACCGTACAGCGTGGTTCGATCCCGGTGGTCGATTCCGGTACGGCTGTGTCCAACAGCGAACGTATTTCGGCCAATGGCGGTTTCCGTCAAACGACCGTAAAGCGTCCTGCGCAGGCTCAGGCTCAGACTCAAGCGATCCCGCAAGGCGATACCGGCGTGGTGGTGATGGTGCCGGGTGGCGGTGCCGCCGTGTCGACGCCGATCAGCTCTTCGCCTATCGAGTCGGGCCCGGCGTCCGGCGGTATCACGTCGGGGCCGTACACACCTCCGGCCGTTGAATCGGCACCGATCAATTCCGGCAGCTACAGCATGCCTTCGACGCCGAGCGGGATTCCTTCCGCCAGCAGTGGCGGCGGCTTGTCGGCAGACGAACAGCTGGACGGCCCGGTGCTCGCCTTGCTGACTACCGCTCAGCAGCAACAGGCGGGCGGCGACCTCAACGGCGCGTCTTCCAGCCTGGAACGTGCACAGCGCGTCGCTCCGCGTGAGCCGCAAGTGCTTTATCGCCTGGCGCAAGTGCGCATGGCTCAAGGGGATGCGCCGCAAGCCGAGCAGTTCGCCCGTCGTGCGCTGACGATGGCCAACGGTCGCCCGGACCTGCAAGCCAGTCTGTGGGAAATCATCGCTCAGTCCCGCGAGAAACAAGGCGATTCCGCCGGCGCCGCTCAGGCCCGTCAGAAGGCCAAGGTTTCGCTGTGATGGATGCCCGTTTCCCGAAAATCGCCGATCAGTTGCTATTGATCGAGCGTGAATTGCGCACACAAGGCTGGTGGGACGAGGTGTCGCCGTCGGCCGAAGCCCTGAGCAGTGTCGAACCGTTTTCGGTCGATACGCTGGACTTCGAACAATGGCTGCAATGGATCTTCCTGCCGCGCATGAAGATGATCCTCGAACAGGATCTGCCGTTGCCGAATGCTTCGGGTATCCAGGAGATGGCAGAAATGGTCTTCGCCCAGCGCAACCTGGGTGGCAAGGATCGTCAACTGCAGGTGCTGCTCAAAGAGTTCGACCTGCTGATCACCGCCTCGCACTGACACCTCATCAATGTAGGAGCTGCCGCAGGCTGCGATCTTTTGATCTGGTTTTATGGATCAAAAGATCGCAGCCTGCGGCAGCTCCTACAGGTTTCTACTCACAATTCTGTGCGATTTGTTTCTGCGCTTCAGCGATGCGTTCCTGACGCAGCGCGTCATCCAGCCGGCGTAACTGTCCCTCCACTTCCTCCCTCAATCGCGGATTGTTCTGCAATTGCGCCAGGTTCGTCCGTGCCTGCTCGCAAAACTGCTTGAGCTGCGCCTGCTGATCCGCGACCTGTTTCTTCACCTTGTCATCAATTGCCTTCTGATCACCGAGTACGCCACTGCCCGACATCGCCGCAGGTTTCGGCGGGGCCGGGGAGGGCGTCTGCACGGTAGTGGAAGATTGACCCGGTGGCGGCTGCGCATCGAAATGCGTAACCCCCTGGGCATCGACCCATTTGTAGATTTGAGCGGCCGTGCACCATGGGCTGAGGCCGATCAGCAGAGTAAGGAGGAGCGTTCGCATGCTGATTCCTTGGCAAAATTGCGCAATTGACACTAACAGAGTAGCGGTTTCCAGGTTTTTTCTTGCGTTCTCATGTGCTTACCCACAATTAACCGCATTGACGGCTTGACTTGGAGAGGGCGAAACAGAAGAATCGAAAGTCCGCTGTAGAGGGACTGCCAGAAGCAGACCCACTCGGTAGATCATGAGGCGCACATCCGCGCCGACCTGTTACACCCGCAACGCGTTACCTCGCGCTGGGTGGGAAAGGCCCGCAACACTTGGGACGATCCCAATACTTGCTCAGTCAGTGCTGACGTAGTCGGCGACCACCGTCGCTCATGCTCTGCCGAGAAGTAAACCTATTAAGACCCGCCCCTTTTTTGTGGACGGTATTCTGGCGTTTTAGAGGTGAACAACGTGGAGCTTTTATCTGGCGGTGAGATGCTCGTCCGCTTTTTGCGTGACGAAGGCGTCAAATATATCTACGGGTACCCGGGTGGTGCTCTCCTGCATGTTTACGATGCCTTGTTCAAAGAACCGGAAGTGAATCACATCCTGGTTCGTCACGAACAAGCGGCAACCCATATGGCTGACGGCTACGCCCGTGCCACCGGTAAAGCCGGCGTGGTATTGGTGACTTCCGGTCCAGGCGCCACAAACGCCATCACCGGTATCGCCACGGCCTATATGGATTCGATTCCAATGGTGATCATTTCCGGTCAGGTGCCAAGCACCATGGTCGGCACCGACGCGTTCCAGGAAACCGACATGATCGGTATCTCCCGGCCGATCGTGAAGCACAGCTTCATGATCAAGCACGCCTCGGAAATCCCGGAAGTCATGAAGAAGGCCTTCTACCTGGCGCAATCCGGTCGTCCGGGGCCGGTCGTGGTCGATATCCCGAAAGACATGACCAACCCGGCCGAGAAGTTCGAATACATCTTCCCGAAGAAAGCCAAGCTGCGTTCCTACAGCCCGGCCGTTCGCGGTCACTCCGGGCAAATCCGCAAGGCGGCAGAAATGCTGTTGGCGGCCAAGCGCCCTGTGCTGTACTCCGGTGGCGGCGTGATCCTCGGCAACGGTTCCGCACCGCTGACCGAACTGGCGAAAATGCTCAACCTGCCAGTGACCAACACACTGATGGGCCTGGGCGGTTTCCCCGGCACTGATCGTCAGTTCATCGGCATGCTCGGCATGCACGGCAGCTACACCGCCAACCTGGCGATGCACCATGCTGACGTGATCCTCGCGGTCGGCGCGCGTTTCGACGATCGCGTGATCAACGGCCCGGCGAAATTCTGCCCGAACGCCAAGATCATCCACATCGACATCGACCCGGCTTCGATTTCCAAAACCATCAAGGCCGACGTGCCTATCGTTGGTCCGGTTGAGAGCGTCCTGACCGAAATGGTCGCGATCCTCAAGGAAATCGGCGAGACCCCGAACAAGGAGTCCGTGGCCAGCTGGTGGAAGCAGGTGGATGAATGGCGCGGTGATCGCGGCCTGTTCCCTTACGACAAGGGCGACGGCAGCGTGATCAAGCCGCAGACCGTGATCGAAACCCTCTGCGAAGTGACCAAGGGCGATGCCTTCATTACTTCCGACGTCGGTCAGCACCAGATGTTCGCGGCGCAGTACTACACGTTCAACAAGCCGAATCGCTGGATCAACTCCGGTGGTCTGGGCACCATGGGCTTCGGTTTCCCGGCGGCCATGGGCATCAAGTTGAGCTTCCCGGATGACGACGTTGCCTGCGTCACCGGCGAAGGCAGTATCCAGATGAACATCCAGGAACTGTCGACCTGCCTGCAATACGGCTTGCCAGTGAAAATCGTCATCTTGAACAACGGTGTTCTGGGGATGGTGCGTCAGTGGCAGGACATGAGCTACGGCAGCCGTCACTCGCACTCCTACATGGAATCGCTGCCTGACTTCGTCAAATTGGCTGAAGCCTACGGCCACGTCGGCGTACGGATCACCGATTCGAAAGATTTGAAGTCGAAGATGGCAGAAGCGTTCGCCATGAAGGATCGCCTGGTGATCATCGACGTTTCGGTCGACACCAGCGAGCACGTCTATCCGATGCAGATCAAAGACGGCTCCATGCGCGATATGTGGCTGAGCAAGACGGAGCGTACTTAATCATGCGGCACATTATTTCCTTGCTTCTGGAAAACGAACCCGGCGCTTTGTCTCGCGTAGTCGGCCTGTTCTCGCAGCGCAACTACAACATCGAAAGCCTGACCGTGGCCCCGACCGAAGACCCGACCCTGTCGCGTCTGACGCTGACCACCGTTGGTCACGATGAAGTCATCGAGCAGATCACCAAAAACCTGAACAAGCTGATCGAAGTGGTCAAGCTGGTGGACCTGTCGGAAAGTGCTCACATCGAGCGCGAACTGATGCTGGTCAAGGTCAAGGCCACTGGCGCCCAACGCGCCGAGATCAAACGCACCACCGATATTTACCGTGGACAGATCGTCGACGTCAGCGCCAGCGTGTATACCGTTCAATTGACCGGTACCAGCGACAAGCTCGACAGCTTCATTCAGTCCATCGGCACCGCATCGATTCTGGAAACCGTCCGTAGTGGCGTAACCGGCATTGCCCGCGGCGACAAAGTACTCAGCATCTAAACCAAATTAGCGAATGGCCTGAACGGCCTGGATATAAAGGGGAAATTCATGAAAGTTTTCTACGATAAAGACTGCGACCTGTCGATCATCCAGGGCAAGAAAGTTGCCATCATCGGTTACGGTTCCCAGGGCCACGCCCAAGCGTGCAACCTGAAAGATTCCGGTGTCGACGTTACCGTTGGTCTGCGTAAAGGTTCGGCCACTGTTGCCAAAGCTGAAGCTCACGGCCTGAAAGTGACCGACGTTGCTTCCGCTGTTGCGGCTGCCGACCTGGTCATGATCCTGACCCCGGACGAGTTCCAGTCCTCCCTGTACAAGAATGAAATCGAGCCGAACATCAAGAAAGGCGCCACCCTGGCCTTCTCCCACGGCTTCGCGATCCACTACAACCAGGTTGTTCCGCGTGCCGACCTCGACGTGATCATGATCGCGCCGAAAGCCCCGGGCCACACCGTACGTTCCGAGTTCGTGAAAGGCGGCGGTATTCCTGACCTGATCGCGATCTACCAGGACGCCTCGGGCAACGCCAAAAACGTTGCACTGTCTTACGCTGCTGGCGTTGGTGGCGGTCGTACCGGCATCATCGAAACCACCTTCAAGGACGAGACTGAAACCGACCTGTTCGGCGAACAAGCCGTACTGTGCGGCGGTACCGTTGAACTGGTTAAAGCCGGTTTCGAAACTCTGGTCGAAGCTGGCTACGCGCCGGAAATGGCTTACTTCGAATGCCTGCACGAACTGAAGCTGATCGTTGACCTCATGTACGAAGGCGGTATCGCCAACATGAACTACTCGATCTCCAACAACGCCGAATACGGCGAGTACGTGACTGGCCCGGAAGTGATCAACGCCGAGTCCCGTCAGGCCATGCGCAACGCCCTGAAACGTATTCAGGACGGCGAATACGCCAAAATGTTCATCAGCGAAGGCGCAACCGGCTACCCTTCGATGACCGCCAAGCGTCGTAACAACGCCGCTCACGGTATCGAAATCATCGGCGAGCAACTGCGCTCCATGATGCCGTGGATCGGTGCCAACAAGATCGTCGACAAAGCCAAAAACTAAGTCGTCGTCCCTTATATGAAAAAACGCGGCCTCGGCCGCGTTTTTTCGTTTGAGCCGGTGGTTCTGGTATAAAGCTGCAGCGTTTGTGGCCGAACTGTCGTCCTCAGACACCTGTTGAATTTTCTCCAAACCGTTGCAAGGTAATGTCCATGAGCGAACGTCCCGAAGAGCCGAACAAGGCTTCTGACGCCGAAAGCCTGCTGCCCATCGATGAACACATCGAAGAAGGGCACGACGCAGAAGGTCGTAAAGTCCGGCATCGTGGTATCTATCTGCTGCCGAATCTGTTCACCACTGCAAACCTGTTTGCAGGGTTTTACTCCATCATCAACTCGATGAGCGCGCAGGCGGCATTGAGCGCGGGTGATTCCGCCAACGCGAGCAAGTATTTCGCCTTTGCCGCGATCGCGATTTTCGTCGCCATGGTGCTCGACGGTCTCGACGGCCGTGTGGCGCGCATGACCAATACGCAAAGTGCCTTCGGTGCCGAGTACGACTCGCTGTCGGACATGGTTGCGTTCGGTGTTGCACCGGCGTTGCTGGCCTTCGGCTGGGCGCTGGGTGATATGGGCAAGGTCGGCTGGATGGTTGCCTTCATCTATGTCGCGGGCGCGGCATTGCGTCTGGCGCGCTTCAATACTCAGGTGGGTACGGCGGACAAGCGCTATTTCATCGGTCTGGCCAGTCCGGCAGCGGCCGGTGTTGTCGCGGGGATTGTCTGGGCATTCAGCGATTACGGTATTCAGGGTTCGAAGATGTCGTTCCTGGTCGCGCTGATGGTCGCGGCGGCTGGCATGCTGATGGTCAGCAACATCAAGTACAACAGCTTCAAGGAGCTGGACTTGAAAGGGCGGGTACCGTTCGTGGCGATCCTTGCCGTCGTGCTGGTGTTCGCCGTGGTGTTCAGCGATCCTCCGCGCATTCTGTTGCTGGTGTTCCTTGCCTATGCGGCGTCGGGCCCGGTGCAGTACCTGTTGCGCCTTCGTCGGCACAAAAAAGCCGAGTGATGTAATTTCCCGCATACTCCGCAGTCTATGGGTGCATCTGTCCTCCAAAGCTGCGGAGTTGTCATGCTGATCAAAATCCCCAAAGCGTCTGACTGCCATGAGTCGGATGTCACGCCTGAATCCATTTATCTCTCGCGCCGCCAATTGCTCGGAGCCACTGCTGCCGGTATCGCCGTCAGTAGCCTGCCGCGTTGGGCCAATGCCGACGATGCTGCTCGGTATGCCGATGTTGAACCGGGCAAGGCGCCTGCCTGGTTCGCTGAAAAACTGCCTTCTACTAAATGGGGCGCGGTCAACGTCAAGGATGAGGCGGTTACACCCTATAAAGACGCGACTCACTACAACAACTTCTATGAGTTCGGTACCGACAAAGGCGATCCGGCGGCGAATGCTGGCTCGCTGAAAACCGAACCCTGGAGTGTGGTGATAGACGGGGAGGTGGGTAAGCCCGGGCGATATGCGCTGGAAGACTTCATCAAGCCGTACCAGTTGGAGGAGCGTATCTATCGCCTGCGCTGTGTCGAGGCGTGGTCAATGGTGATCCCGTGGATCGGTTTTCCGATTTCGGCTTTGCTCAAACAAGTTGAGCCGAATGCCAAGGCCAAGTACATCCGCTTTGAAACCTTGCAGGATCCCAAGAGCATGCCCGGCCAACGTTCCGGGTTTGCCTTGATCGATTGGCCTTATGTAGAGGGCTTGCGACTGGATGAAGCGATGAATCCATTGGCGATTCTGGCGGTGGGCATGTATGGCCGCGAATTGCCGAATCAGAATGGCGCGCCGCTGCGTTTGGTGGTGCCGTGGAAGTATGGCTTCAAGAGCGTCAAATCCATCGTGCGTATCAGTCTGGTCAGCGAGCAGCCGAAAACAACCTGGCAAAGCATTGCGGCGGATGAATATGGCTTTTACGCGAATGTGAATCCAACAGTTGATCACCCGCGCTGGACGCAGGCGCGGGAGCGGCGCTTGCCGAACAGTCTGTTCAAGCCGAACGTGCGTGATACGCAGATGTTCAACGGCTACTCGGATGAAGTCGCTTCTTTATATACAGGGCTCGATCTGCGGAAGAACTACTGATGCGATTTCCTTTGTGGCGTATTAGCGTTTTCATTGCGGCGGCAGTCTGGCCGATGCTCTGGTTGTATCAGGCGCTTGAGGATTTGCTCGGGCCGGATCCCGGCAAGGTATTGGTCGACCGCCTGGGACTGGGGACGTTAGTGCTGCTGTTGATCACCTTGAGCATGACGCCTCTGCAGAAACTCACTGGCTGGGCAGGGTGGATTGCTGTGCGCCGTCAATTGGGGCTTTGGTGTTTCGCCTACGTGGTTTTGCATCTGTGCAGCTATATGGCGTTTATCCTCGGTTTCGATTGGTCGCAACTGGCGGTCGAGTTGCGCAAGCGGCCTTACATAATAGTAGGGGCGTTGGGCTTTCTCGGATTGTTGGCGTTGGCGGTAACGTCCAATCGCTACAGTCAGCGTCGTTTAGGTGTGCGATGGAAGAAACTTCATCGTCTGGTCTACGTGATTCTCGGCTTGGGTTTGCTGCATATGCTGTGGATCGTGCGCGCTGATCTTGAGGAGTGGGCGATCTATGCCTTTATAGGTGCGGTGCTTCTGCTGCTGCGTGTTCCGCCAGTGACGCGCCGGATCCCGCGTTTACTGGTCAAAAAGCCGGTTTTGCAAGAAAAGCGAAATTAACGGTT
>NZ_AKJD01000064.1 GCF_000282515.1 Pseudomonas sp. GM80 | reverse complement strand
GGCGGTCGTAGCCGCTGGCCGTGCCGACTAGCCAGCCTTGGGCGGCCAAGGTGTCGATAATGTCCTGCTGAAATTGCGCTTCCCTGCTGTCTGCCATTACACGGCCTCAAATTCTAATTCGGGGGAACGCACTCTTCCCGATGGCTGCCAGCCGCGCACGTCGATTTTGCCGGTAACGGCCGCGGAGATTAGGGCGGAGCGGCGCTCTTGGAGAAGCGCTATCGCGCGTTGTGCTTCTGAAAGCAACGAGTCAATCATTTCGGTTTCTTGGATCAAATATTCGGCGATGATTTTCTGCTCGTCCTGCGGCGGCATCGGCACAATAATCCTGCGTATGTCTTCAACGTTTATTCGCTTGAAGGTCGAACCGATCATCAGGTTATCAAGCTGTACCATAACGACCGGTGAACGCAAAACAGCCTGCAAGTAATCACTTGAAAGCCATTGGCATTGTTTTTTCAGTACACACACGTCCTGACCCATAGCAAACGGAGGATGCCAATCAGCGACTTGTGCCACCTCTCCAACCGTAGCGTTACGACTGAATATTAAATCGCCCGCAACAAGCTCTCGACCGCCCTCAATAAGCTGCCGGTAAAATACTTCCGTGGTCTGCTTTGCGTTATCGAGAGCGACATACCGACTCTGTACCTCACGAATACTCGCGAGAGGAATCCCATCGTCCACAAACTCAGCTGTGATGTGTTTGCAGTCGGTTACTGACCAAAACCACTTCAGGCTGGCCACTACCCAATGCGCCGGCACCTCACCTAGCCATTCCACGCCGGAGTCTTTCATCGGCACCGTGGGATCGAGGCCTTTGGTGACGGCATGGGAGATTACGGCCTGACGCTTCTCCTTGAGCAGTTCGATTAGGCGCTGCTGCACTTCGATCAGCGCGTCGATGCGGCCGGTTTCGTGGTCGAGGAAGCGGGCGATTTGGGTTTGTTCGACTCGCAAAGGAAAGCAAAACCGTTCCTGCAAGTAGGACTCCGCATCGAGATTCTGGATGCCAGTAACCTGCTTCACCGAAGGATAGTTAACCCTGCCGTGGTAGAGAGTGCCGAAGGAATAACAAAGAAACTGGCTATCAAAGTCCGATAGAGGTCGCATTCTCGCCACGAAGTTTGAAGTAATCGCCTCAAATTCATGACGAAACAAAACGACACAGCCAACCAGCGTTTTTTCTCCACCCCCAGACTTCTCGATCAGCAAATCACCTGACTTAATCAAACGCGACTGTTTTTCTTTTGTAGTGATGCTTCGGTAAGTAAGCTTATCTAGTCCAACAGTCGAAAAAGAACGCTCGAAGTCAGCAACCCGGATGACTGCAATATCATTCTCGCCATCAGGCTCATCGCCCCATAAGCCGTTTACGCACCCATCCACCGTACGTTTTAGTGAATAAACTGGCCAATGCTGCGGCACTTCGCCCAGCCACTCCACGCCCGATTCCTTGTAAGCCGAATACGCTGGAAACGTCATGCCGACAGCCCTTCGATCATCTGCTTGATACGGTCGGTGCAGGCTTTCAGATCGCTATCGATAGCGGTCAGCGAGCGCGGTGGCTGGAACACGTAGAAGTGACGGTTAAAGGGAATCTCAAAACCGACAATGCCGACCTCACCGTCCTGCGCATCCGTCTTGCTTTCGTCGATCCATGCATCCGGCATATGGGGGATCACTTCGCGCTGGAAGTAATCGTACACTGACTCCCCCAATGGCACGTTTTCATTATCGCGCAAGCCGGCATCCGCTTCCGGCTGGCCTTTGGTCATGCAGATGTCCGCCTCGGCGTCACGCTCGCTTAGGGCATTGAGCAGGGCTTTCAGCTCCGGTGCACTTACGCTGATGTTCTGCGCGGCCAAAGCTTTTTTAAGCAGCATACTGAACTCCTCGCGGTTGCGGTGCAGCACGCTAGCTTCGATGGTTTGCAAGGCTTCGACCAGTTGTTGCTGGGCCGCGCTGTTAAGTTTTTCGATGGCTTTCTCTTCCAGCACCTTGCGGATGCGCTCGGCACTGGTCTGGAAGTTGAGGCGTAGCGGACGTTCGACGGTGATGCGCCGGTAGCCGAAGGCGTCAACGGGGAAGATCTTGCTCTGCGCGTTTTGCTCGAAGCTACCATACAGGCGCACTAACTCGCTGATTTGATCCTCGCTAATGTACGAGCGCTTGCTGCCCAGCGACTTGCGCATTTTGGCGAAGTGCTGGCTGCCGTCGATTAACTGCACCTTGCCCTGGCGCGCAACGGCCTTGTGGTTGTTGAGTAGCCACACATAGGTGGCAATGCCAGTGTTGTAGAACATGTCCGTCGGCAGCGCAACGATGGCTTCGACCAGATCGTTCTGCAGCAGATAGCGGCGAATCTCCGACTCACCTGAACCCGCACCACCGGTAAACAGCGGAGAGCCGTTAAGGATGATGCCGATGCGCGAGCCACCGTCGCGCGGATCACGCATCTTGCTGACCAAGTGCAGGAGGAACAGCAGTGAGCCGTCGGACACCCGTGGCAAGCCAGGTCCGAAGCGACCGTCGAAACCCTTGTGGCTGTGCTCGTCAATGATCTGCTTTTGCACCTTCTTCCACTCCACACCAAACGGCGGGTTGCTGAGCATAAAGTCGAAGTGCTTGCCGGCTAGTTGGTCGTTGGACAGGGTGTTGCCGAGCTTGATGCTTGCCACGTCCTGGCCCTTGATCAGCATGTCCGCTTTGCAGATTGCGTAAGATTCAGGGTTGAGCTCCTGGCCGTGAAGAGACACGCTGACCTTTTCACTTATGGACTGAATGTACTCGTCACCCTCGGACAGAAAGCCGCCGGTGCCGGCGGTCGGGTCGTAGATGGTGACGATGCTGTTGGGCGCGAGCTTGTGGTCCTGGTCGGTGATCACCAGCGAGGTGGTAAGGTGCACGATATCGCGCGGGGTGAAGTGCTCACCTGCGGTTTCGTTGGAGCTTTCGGCGAACTTGCGGATCAACTCTTCGAAGATGATGCCCATGCCGAAGTTGCTGATGCGCTCTGGGCTCAGGTCGGTGGCAGCAAACCGTTGCACCACCTGATAGAGCAGGTTGGCGCTAGCCAGCTGCTGACCGAAGTCCTCGAAGTGGAAATGTTCGAATATCTCGCGGGCGTCCTTGCTGAAGGACTGCACGTAGCTCATCAGGTCTGCCGAGGTCTGGGTGTCGGACAGAGTGCCCAGGGTCAGCGGCGAGGCGTTGAAGAACTGCAGGCCACCTGCTGCACGCAGCATATACATTTCACGTACGGTGTCTGGGCGGCCTTCCTGGGCGTAGGACTCGCGAATCACGGCATCCTTGGTCGACGCCAGCACACACTCCATGCGTCGCAACAGGGTGAACGGCAGGATGATGCGGCCGTACTGAGACTGCTTGAAATCACCACGCAGCAGGTCGGCAATTGACCAGAGAAAGGCAGCCGTCTGGGAATGATTTTCCGTATTCACGCAATAACACCTTGGAGTAAGAGCAAAAGCGCAAGTCTAACACTCAAGGGTGCCTATCAGGATCGTCCGCTTTTGGCCGATTGCTGTCCGCTGCGAAGGGCAGCAGTCGGCCAAAAGCGGACTCTGTGTTGTTAGGGGAATGCTCGGGTCAAGTTGTCTTGATCTAATCTTAATTTGGCGAATTCATCTTTGGATGCGATTGTGATATCTAGCGCCTCATCCTCGTATCTTGTGCATCCCCTTAAGCCTGCTTCGAGTGCAATCATTGCTGCTTTCGCAGCGGCGTCCTTGTATACAATCATGATGTCAATGTCATTGTGTGATTTCTGGCGTAGGTAGGATCCAAAAAGGTATACCTCGGTGCCAGCAGCAGGGCGGAGTGCTTGAACCGCACCTCCAAGTCTTTCTATGCGAGTTTTCCTGTCGCCACTGGTTAGGTAATTAAGATACTTTTCGCCAGTCAGCCGAATTGCCCCCATGAACTCACCCAGCATGAAAAGACCTATCCCTTTTTGAATGCACAGTGCTTTGGCGGATGGGGCGTATTGTCCTGATGGGCATGAGCAAATTATTGCGTCAATACCTGGGTCGATTTCTGTGACTTTGTCTAGCGTGTGCTCGGTGAAGTAGTAAGTATTGGTGACAAAAACTTTCAACATTCGACCGTCCAGCAAATCTACTATCATTGTAGATTTGTTGAGCTCTTCGAGCTTGCTAATATAGTTGTGGTTACCTAAAAATCTTTTGATAAAGGTTTGGATTTGATTGTGTCGGAATTCAAGTTCTTCGTCTTTGATTGCTTCTATTGATGGCGTGGGAATGCCGAGTTTCGCCTTGATGAAATGGTCAAATTCAATGGGGAATGTTTTGTATTCACTAATTTTTTTATCGCTCAGGCAATTATCCTGAAAAGCGTCGGCATGCATTTTATACCTGAGCATTTGTTTGTACGGTTCCCATGGGTAACCATATTTATATTTGCTGCTTTCAATCAAATTTATTATTTTTCGATTGTTTGGAATTAAAGTATCAAGACTTCGAAGTCGCCAGGTTTCTAAGGCATCCCCAGAGTCGCTATTGATAACCAGGTCGGAATATGGGCCATATTCTTCGAAGATGGTTCGGTTTTCTTCGAGTAGATCATTAACTGCTTGTAGAAGGTGGTCCTCATCTGGGAATTTTGGCGAGGTGAATAATGCGGAAATTTTTTCGGCGTGTTGGGTCTTCCAGGTTAGAATTTCTTCTACTGGGTACTGAGACTGAAGCTCATCGATGATTTTATGGCATGCCAAACAAAGCATGATGAGGTTGTCAAACCCATCTTTGTCAATTTGTTCAGCTAATTCGTGTTCACTGCGAGGGCCGTCAGCGCCGTGACCTATTATATGAGCCACATTAGCCAAGCTAACGTTTTTACCCCCGCTTTCTGCGAAAAGCAACTTATTGCAGTCAGGTCTCTGGCAGTACCCGCCGCATTGAGACCACAGTTTACGGGTAATGTTAGTTGGGAGTGATTTCCTAGTCATAAACAGTCCTTAAACTCTATTCGATAAAGCGCCAGCCTAATTCGGCAAAAATTTTTAGTCTTGCTTTTAAACTGCAAAAACAAACATGCTTGGAGGGGCGCTAAATTGTCCTGCTTGCGTTGATTTGAGCAGACATTGCCCTCTTGCCCTCAAGAAGCGTATCCGCTTAGCGCAGGAAGCACTGTGCCAAGATAAGTGCTTCGATTGAGTTTAAGCAAGTGTGCCGGGGGACGAGGACGTGAGGATGGTACAAAAATTGGTATTTGAGGGAGCCATCAAGGTTGTAGGCTATGAAATCAAGGCCTGTAAAAGACGACTGACCAATCCGTCACATGGTACTCGGCCACTGCACATCCTCGATACTGTGCGTTATCTGAGGTCGGGCTGCTGGGAAGGTCTGCTTCTGGCCGATTCTGTTGAAAAAGTCGGCCATGGTTGCCACGGCAGAAGAGTACGCGCCTGAGATTGAAATCTTTACTTTGGGCAGAGGCTTCCAGGCTCAGATTTCACGTAGCAGCGTGTAAAAAAGGCGTTTTCACCGGCCAATATTCAGGCCATTTGGGCGAACCGACTTTTTCAACAGAATCGGCCGATAGCGGACATTCATGAGAAAAAAATGGGGGACTTAGCCTACGAAAACCAGACTATTCTTTACTTTGCGCACTCCATTTTCTTTGGTCATCATTGGCAACGATCAAGTGCCTGCCAATGGCGCTATTTTTGGACTCCATCAAAAGAAAATCCGACCACGTTTACTTGGCCGGCGTACTTAAATTTGCTTATCTCTTCGTACGAAGCTTTTACTGATAGGCAAAGGTAATCAAGAAGTAAGCACTTTTCTTGTGAGCTAAGCTCTGCCGGGGTTACCAAACTCAACGGGGTGGCGTGCAATAGTCTGCTAGTAAATGCATAGAGAAATTTATACTGAGACGCCATTCCTAGCTTTGATGCTCGATCCGCCCAATTCCAGCGCGGAGCTTTTTCTAAAAACTCAGGCTCGAGTAGCGGGTTGATATCGGCGGGCATTGACCTCAAAAGTTCCGCCATATGCTCGTTTAATATTTTGATGCGCGCCTCATGATGTGGAATAGCATCACTCTCAATGAGGTGTGCTTGATAGGCATAGCCGTTACGCTTCGCCTGTTGAGCGTAGATCGAAAATGCAGACCTCGCCTTTAAGTCAACTTTTTCCGCACAAGCTTTTACGCAATTACTAATAATGGCGAGTCTTTCATCCCTTGTTGTATTTTCATCAACCAAATCAACAATTGAATCAAAGTCCGGCTCATCTTCTGACTCAAGCTGCTTGAATAGTTCGATTTCTTCTCGCGCCTTTGCAATCGCCTGCATCTGACTGTCTAGCTGCTGTTGCAAAAGCTGTCGATAAAACACCAACCCATAATATTTATCTTGGTTAAATAACTTTAGCCAAATTAAATTCTCAAATGCATTGCGCGCAATGGCAATGACAAAAACATCCTGTTCAAGTCCGACGAGCTTGATGATCTGCTGAAATTTTTCTATTGTGCCAAGTTGGGCTTTCAAGACCCAGGTTTCTGGTTTTATTTTGTGGTCTGGGCCTGAAAGCTGAATCCATTGTAGCTGGCCGTTCAGCTTCGCTTCTGTTAGCTCGGCCTGGTCATTTACTAATGCAAGTAGCTCCCCCGCTAGAAGCGCTTCTCTATGCTCACTCATTTTGCAATACTAACTTCTCAAAAATATTAATACTGTAATTTGGCGCCGACCACTTCAAGCCGGCTACATTAAGTGATGAAATAGCTGCTGTCGCCCCAATATTCCATCGCCAAACTGTGTTATTGCAACGGCACTTTCTAGTCGTTGCTTTTTACGAAACCAGAGCTGCTTGCCGTGTACTAATCCATATCAGGATGAATGGTGCGGTAATATTCATTGACCACAGCTCTATACCTTTCCAAGAGGTAATCATAGCCAAGAGCGCTTTGCCCAAACCAGTAGCTAACGCCTTCATATTCAAAATAGAAAGTGAGGCCATCATCCTCATCTCGAAGATCTTCCAATGGGCGCCATACTGCTTTGTGAAGCTCGATCCTACAGTTTGGAGGGGCAGAATAGGTTTCAATGACTTCCCTACTGCGACCTGGCAAGAGAATGCGTTCAGGGCCGTAGCCGCTGGTCAGCGTAGCGACGTAAAACAAAGCTTGATCGTGTGACTTCATTCTGTTAGCAACTCCTTGTAAAAACGTAAATAAGACTAGGCGCAATGCTGATCGGGGCTAGTCATCGACAGCGATGATTATGATGCCGTTATGACATCGTCTCGCGCAACATCGACTTCCAGCCATCTCGATTGATAGGAATCGCGAAATACTAGTCGCGTCGTGATAGGTAGCTTTTGGACGAGTGAACCGCCCCGGGTTTTATAGACGCTCTTGGTGTCAGTTTTTGGCCGGTAGCAGTCGCCTGCCGACGTCCGCTTTTGGCAGTGTCCTGCCTATTACGGCTGACCAGGTTGGTTGCAAATCTCACTTCAGATGAAAATCGCTTTCCATCAAGCGCAGTCTCTCGATTGCAGCTTGAAGTCTAGGGCGATTTGAGCCTACCCAGAACGCCAAATAACCGGCCAAATTCGTTTCCGCAAATAAGTGTCCACCCCTTGATTTCAGAGGCCTCCAGAGCATTAATGAATACCGCCTAGCGGAAACGAATACAAGGTAAGGCATTGAAATATAAAGATTAATCTTCGGACTTGAAAACCGTCGACTGTAACAGGTCCATGAGTTCGAATCCCATCGCCTCCGCCATATTTGGTACCGACAAAGCCCTGATTATTCAGGGCTTTGTCGTTTCTGGGGTTTGGAAATCTTCTCCCGATAGCTAACGTGCTCTATAGCTCGACCTGCTCCCCCCCCCTCCTACGGCATCCCGCCAAACGTAAAACACTCTTCATGAAACACGCTGCTCCGCGAGGTTCTTTCTCGGAGAAAACCCAATGCCTAATTCAGGTCTGCTCCCATCCCTGCTTTAAAAAAGCAAAGAAAACCAGCTCGCCCTCACAGTGAACCGATCTCCTATAGCGCTTTCCCTGCCGCCGAATCCGCTTGCGCCCCGGACAGATCGCACCCTGATGCGGACGAAAATTCGGACTACTTCCGTTTCTTTGCGTCTCGGTAATAGCTATCGCACGTGACTTCCAACAAATCTTTGTCGGCCTCGGTGCGAGTACGCAAAACGGCGTCTTCAACTTCTGTTTTGTACGTCTGCTGGGTGGCAATCTCACGAATGTCATCGGCCATTTGAGTCGAACGACTGAACGAGCTGAAGCGCGTAAAGAAAAACAGCGTTACGCAGATCAGTGACTACCTCCGCCGGAACATGGAGGCCGCGGCGATCAAGTCGATCAAGCGCCCGCTGTTCACGATCACATTGGCCTTGGCGCCGGAAAAGGTGATCGTCGACAAGGAGGACGAGATCCCAGATGACTTTATCGAAACGAAAACCGTGTTCGCCCCTGACAAAAAGTCGATTGCGGCAAAGCTCAAGGAAATCCGCGACCACAACGACGCCGTGCGCAAGCGCATGGACGCCGGCGAAGACGCGGAGCATGAACTGCTACCGGAACCGGTGTGGGCTCATCTTGAGCGCGACGAAAGCTCGATCCGGATCAAGTGAGGACAGCATGATCAGCAATCACCGCAACCTCGTGGAGCAACACCGGCCACAGGCCTAGGCGATATCGGACAAGATTGCGTGGTACCTGGACGCCGGCGGGCGGATCGACCAATTGAAAAGTCCGCCGCGAAATCCTCTGCCGCCGCCACGCTCGAAAAAAATAGAACCTGAAACGGTACTCAAGCGGCGCCCGAAGCCGATATCGGCAGCCGATCGTAAGGCTCTGCGCAAAATGCACGGACGCGATAGAAAGTCGAAACGCAAACCCAACAACGGTTTCGCCCGGGCTGAACGCAGTTGCCAGGCGCTGCTGCGCACCAACCACGTCGCGGTGGTGAACATCGACCCGAGCGGAGCCCAGATCATGGCGAACTGGAAGAGCTGCCGGCAGATCCGCAGTCTGGCGATCGCCAACGCGATCTTCGATTTCTCCTGCCGCTGGACGATCTACATCGCCGCCATGTGTCGCGACGAGCGCGGCGCCGAGTACATCAAGTCGGTGGAGATCTCGCCGGATGGCATCTACAAGGTCGAGCGCCTGACTGATGCCATCGAGCATTACTACCTCGATCTGCGCAACAGCGCGAACCCGGCACATCTGGTCGCATCAGGCTGGATCGCCATTCCGGATGAAGTATCGATGGATGAAGCCGAAACGGCGAAGCTGTTCTACGCCGCCGGTGCCTGGCATCAGGTGAAGGTAGCTGCGTGAGACGTTCCAGACCCCAACAACGCAAACGACAGACCTGGCTGGACTTGCCGGCTAGCGGATTTGAAGAGGTAGGCCATGGCCAAGACTGGAAAAGAGCGATCGGCGAAGGCCGCGGAGAAGCGGATCGAATACGATGAGAAAGAGTTGCGACACCGATTACGACTGGTACACGGCAGTTGCTTGAAGACCTAATGTCCTAGAACGATATCGAGGAAATAAGCGAGGGCGTGCAGAACCTGATTTTAAACGCTCGTGCGCTCGGGCCGACCTTGTCGTTTCAAGCGATGGAAATTCCGCGCCATAAAGTGCAAATAAGCGAAAACGTGGCGCGGATGTTTCAAAAGAAGAGCTTGGCCGAGTTGAAACGAGATCTTGGCGATGATGCTCACTAGATGGAAAATTCGCCCCAAAATTTAGATCCGCGATTTTCCTACTTAAATTAAATTTGACCATCAGCAAATTTACTCCGACCAAAACTCCCTTCTAGCCATTACTGCTGAAGGGGCGGAAGCTTTATTGTAGATCTGAGTGGAACCATGGCATCACGAGTTAATGAACCATCTACTTCTTTTACTGTAGCAGCTCCACTCCCGTAGACATCGGCGGTCAGAATATAGCACTGATCTATAGCTTTCCCTCTCGCAACACCAATACTGCCGCTATCAGCAAACACCTTGACTAAGTCTCTTTTTTGCTGAGCAGTCAGTTCCAAGCCTTTTACTTTATCAAGAACCTCTGCAGACTTCAGAGTACCTGACTCGTCAAATTTGAAAGACGAATTAGCAACCGTCAACTCTGTAACACAGTGCGTATATACAGCCATAATCTCTGGCAAACATATGCCAACATCAGCATCTCTATAGTAATAGACGCTGTAACCTGCATTACACTTATTGGTTTTAGAGTCTTCACCAAGCACTGCCACTTGTCTCGGCAAGATATATGAGCAACCAGATAGCAAAATCAGTGAGCAGATTGTCGCAAAAACAAACATTCCATATCTCATCTTCTTCGCTCCTACAAGGATGATGGCCAAAAAATACTACTAGGCCATCACTACTATAGATCAGCCTGACTGAACCGCATCGGCGGGAGCTTTATTTTATCAACTGTTGCTATTACCCCAGCGACCGTGGGCTTCACACAACGCCGGACAGATCAGTGAACCGGTTTACCCAGTCCAAATAGGTGGCGAGATCGATGATCTGACGCAAGCAGAAGACCTTGTCCAGCTTCACTGATTCGTCTGCTCTGTAAGCCCATGGCGGCCTCCTGCCAGTGTGAGTTGAGGCGTAGATACACCACCGGGTGACGTGCCGGCCAGCGAAATTGAAGAGGTGGGCCATGGCCAAGAACAATGCAGAATTGCAGAAGGACTAGCGCGCCAAGGAGAACGCGCTGCTCGATCGGATCGGCGCCGAGAAGCGCTCGTTCACAGTTTTCGAGAGCACTTGATGAAGCGCTACAGATCCTCGGCGAGCTCAATAGCTTCGAGGAATGGCAGGAGACGAGCGCAACCTTCATCCTGGACCTGGCCGCGACGTACCCTGAGGAATCGGAGCACTACAGCGTTCACCAACACTCCAAGCTACAAGCTATAGGAAATACCAACCTGCACTGTCCGCGGCGCCCCCGGATAGGCGTAGACGTTACCGAATGCGCCCTCTTCATAGTCACGATCAAAGAGGTTTTTCACGTCAAGATTGAGCCGTACCTGGTCATTGATCTTGTAGAAGCTAAGCAGGTCGACAACGGTGTAGCTGCCCATGGAAAACGCGGTGTTGGCGGTTTGTCCGGCGCGCTCGTCGACGTACTTGAGCCCGGTGCCCAAGCCCAGCCCTTTGAGGGTGCCGTCCTGGAACTCATACATGTTCAGCAGGCTGAAGCTGTTTTTCGGGATGTTCATCAGTCGCGTGCCAGAGCGCAGTACATTGTCTTTGGTCACTTCGGCATCGACATAGGCGTAGCCGCCAATCACGCGCCATTCGGGCGTCAGGTTGCCGGCAACGTTGACGTCGAAACCACGGCTGCGTACCTCACCGGCCGCAACGCTGAAGGTTGAATCAACAGGGTCGGTGGTCAACACGTTGCGCTTGTCGATTTGATAGACCGCCGCGTCGACACTCAACTGCTGATCCAGCGCTTCCCACTTGATCCCCATTTCGTAAGACTTGCCTTTCTCCGGCTCGAACCCACCGCCCTGGCGACTGGCGCCGGTGTTCGGCTTGAAGGAGCGAGCGGTGTCAGCATAAACCGCCAATGTGTCGGTCAAGTCGTAGGTGACGCCGATGCGCGGCGTCACCGCATTGTCACTCGCCTGCCAACTCTTGGCGCCGGGCACGTAGGTTTCGTAGTCATGTTCGAAGCGTTCGAAACGCGCTCCGGCCAGCACTTTCAGTTTGTCGGTCAACGCCACCTGATCCTGCACGAACGCGGCATACGTCTTGAGGTTTTCCTTGTCGTGAGTCGGCGTGCGGGTGAGTGCCGGACGCGGCTGGCCGTACACCGGCTCGAAGATGTCGATCGGATAGGCCCCGACGGCTCCGCTGGAGCGTTGAATGATCGACTTGTAGTCGTAATCCTCATACTCGATGCCGGTAAGCAAGGTGTGCTGCAAACCTGCGGTATCGAAATGCCCGGTCAGATTGAGCTGGGTATCCTTGTCGGTCCACTCCAGCTTGCGATAGTTGAAATTGCGCCCCAGGGTGCGGCCGTCAGCGGCAATACCGTTGGCCTCGATGGCGTTGCCCTTGAGCGATCCGTCGAGCCACTGAAAACCGCCGCCCAGGGTCCAGTCGTCGTTGAGCATGTGCTCGAAACGCAGTTGCGCCATGTTGTTGTCGTTATGCAGTTTGCCAGCGTCTTTTTCGCCAAAAAAACTGTCGCGCGAGGCGGTACCTGTCTGTTTCGCGTAGCGGGTAACGCCTCGATCCAGAGGCGCGTTGTTGCGCATGAAATCGCCTTCGAAAACCAGCTTGGTCGCATCGGTTGCCTGCCAGGTGAGCACCGGCGCGATGCCGTAGCGCTCGGTTTCGACGTGATCGCGAAAGGTGTCGCCGCCCTCGCCCACTACGTTCAGCCGATAGGCCAGACGACCTTCCTCGTCGAGCGGACCGGAAGCGTCCAGCGTGCCGCGCTTCATGCCCTGATCGTTGAGCTGGCTACCCAGGGTGACGGTGCGCTCGGGCAACGGCTGCTTGGACACCACGTTGAAGGTACCGCCAGGATCACCCCGACCGTAAAGCATGGTGGCCGGGCCGCGCAGCACTTCGAGGCGTTCAATGGTGTTGGCATCCGGCATGTTCGGATAGCCGCGGTTGATCGGAAAACCGTTGCGATAAAACTCGCCGGTGGTGAAGCCACGCACGGTGAACGTGGTCAGGCCCTGACCACCAAAATTGTTCGCCCGCCCAACGCCCCCGGCGTAATCGAGCGCGTCCTGCAAACGGGTGGCGCCCAGATCCTCGACCGCGTCTTTCGAAACAACACTGATCGATTGCGGGGTTTCGTGGATCGACGTGTCGGTGCGTGTGGCACTGGCTGAGCGAGTCGCCCGATAACCCTGCACCGGGCCGTCCGCCCTTTCGTAATTCGCAGTACCGATAACATCGGTTGCGTCCAACTCCAGCGTTGAGGGAGATCCCTCCGTTTGTTCAGCCCAAGAGGCAGGCGACAACACTTGCAGCACACAAATGGAAAGCAGGGTACGACGCATGAAGAGAGAAACCTTTACGAATAGGCCAATACAGGGAGTAAATCCGCCAAAAACTCCCGCGCATGCTATACAAACCCATTCGCAATTAACACAAATTCCCATTAACGCTTGAATGGCCATTGTTCATTGACAGTACTCTGCATCACACCCAAAAAAGGGAGACGGATTTATTTCAGACAATAAACCCGTCCCCCTTTTGCGCGTTGTTTTCGTGGCTAGGGACCTCGCACCCTAGCCACTTATTCCGAATCCACCAGGCACAAAACCTAGGCCGGCTGCTTCAACTCGACGTTATCCAACGCCTTGTTCACCGCCAACTCCCCCAACATCACCACCTGCGCAATCCCCAACAACGTATTGCGATTCGGCCCTTCCAGCATCCCGGCAAAATCACCGAGCATCACCGTTGCCGAGGCCAAAGACTCACAGGCATTGACCAACAACGTTTCAGTGTCGGATTGCGGGTTGACCATGAACAAAGTGCTGGGGCTGTACGGCGTCGCCATGATCTTCTCAGGCGCAAGATAATGATCAAGCGCCCGCTCTGCCGCCGCATGAAGCTTTCTCGAATCGAATGATTCATACGGCGACGCCGGATCTGTCACCGGCGGACTGTTAGTGGTTTCGGACATCAACTGAAACTCCACAAGCGCCCATCAAGGCACTCCAAAAGAAATATGAATCCCCACCCTGTAGGAGCTGCCGCAGGCTGCGATCCCTTGATCTGCTCTTCAACAATCAAAAACAAATCAAAAGATCGCAGCCTACGGCAGCTCCTACACAGAGTTTCGCGGCCTAGCCGTCAATGACGCAGCGCTTAGTTCGGCAAGCGGCGGCCATCCAGGACTCGATTCACCATCAACTCACTCAGCATGATCACCTGATGCAGCATCAGCATGGTTCGGCGTTGTGAGTTGTCGACGACATCGCTCATGTCACGTGCCATGTCACTGGCGGCGGCCAATGACTCGCAGGCTTCGAGGAGCAGAGTTTCTTCGTCCACGGCGGGATCGATGAGGAAGATCTTGCTGGTTTTGCGGGATGGGATTGAGAGCTTCAGTGAGCCGGGGTTGAGATAAAAGTTGATGGCGCGGTCAGTCGCCTCTCTTATCTTTTGAGGCTCGAGGGTTGGGTCGTACGGGATCGGATCGGCGTCCGGTGGGTTTGGGGTAACTTTGAACATAGATGAAGCTCCTAACACTATTAATGGAGGCTTCACCCTTTCGCTACCAAACGAAGGGTGGCGGCCATGCAGAGGTTGGTAGACCGGGTGTTAGGCTCCGGCGCGCCCTAGGACGCCCTATACATGGCCACCATAATCGAGCGAGAAATCTCGACGACAGTGGGCTGTACAACTAACACCGGGCTACCAAACCCGATCACTGTTTTTCAGTGACGGGGAAACGATATAGCCCGCTGCATAGTCGTGTATGCCGGCGGATTCTGGCGTACGCGTAGGCAACGGCGCAAGGCGTTGTAGCCTTTGTGGCGTAACGGGTTGTGTAATTTAAACGCGCTTGCCGAGTTATGTTTATTCGAGGGAAATGCCTGATTTTTTCCTGGTTTTCTCGTACAAACCATTACTGATTCAGCCCGAAGCCACCCTTATTGAAGGGCCGCTTTCGGCCAAAAGCAGTCGGTCAGAAGAAGGGATTTAGGCCTAATACTAGCATTCAGTACTACTATTTTATTCCAGACAGAGGTACGCATACCTGCTTTAGCGTTCTCTTATGTTGCCTTGGCCTGATTATTCTTTATCGTCTTGACGGCAGCCATACCGCCTCGCGTGGTCAAGTCGATTCCAATGACCTCAATGTCCTCTATATTGGGAAAATTAGGGGATAATAAAATCCACTGTTGCCGCAGTTCATCGATAAGATCCTTAAAGGCAACCTTCTTTTTCCCAGGAAGACTCCAACTTTTTTTACCGCCATGGTTGACAAGTAAAAAAACTCCGCAGCTCGAGCGGACGTCACGTAGGTAATCTCGTCCAAGCTGATTTTCTAGCCGCTCAATCAATTCGGCTCCAGTCCATTTATCCGCAAGCTTGAGCTCCACAGGCACTGGGGCATCAAAACTGACGCCATGGACTCTAAAATCTGGGCGTTTATCGTCCGCTAGCTGCTCCTCTTGTGGGATGGCGTAGCGCCCAGCCGCACGATCTCTCAACCAATTTCCGATGTATTTTCGGATGGTGTTCTCTTGTTCAGCTAGTAACAGAATTTCCGCGATGCTCGAATCGCCATCCTCGAGGTCGTGCTTCAAATCGTTAAGCCGTTCAACCGCAAGATTCCAAAGTTGACGATGTGTGGAAGGGATCCTTTCCAAGTAGCAGTGGAAGTCTATGACCATCTCTGGCTGCCAAGGAGGTGTTCGAGAATCGGCTGTCGCTTTCTGCTGAGCATAAAATGCGCTCCAAGGGCGAAGCATCTCTGCTGGGTGGGCCTTGGCGATTTCCATCAGGGCAAGGAATGCTTGTTTGCCAGGAGTCTCCCTAATGAACGCTAGAAGCCCATCACGGGCATGCTGAGCATCATCCCGAAGTCCGGGTGAATAGACCCCTGTGCTTGCGCGGTCAATGTCATCTGCAATATGTACATATCTATGGATCAGCAGGTACAACGTCTTAGCATGTTCAACAGTTTTGTAGCTCTGGCGGCAGCGACTAGCTGTTCGGCTGCCTACGAGAGCTTTGAGAGTGAGCATGGCGAATTTCGCCTTTTCCTCATCAGATGACAGAGAGTCGATACGAGATGCCAATGCTGTTATAGCCGCAGAGGGTTGCGCTCCAACCCACACTGCATACCAAATAGGTGCGATATCAGGATTGCTCTCTCCCAAGGCATGCCTGCAAGCTAGCGCGCCTAGCAAGTCATCATTGATCGACGAATCTTGAACGATGCTGAGCGCAAGCTGGAGAGACTCAATATGTTTGATAGGTTGTTCTAGCCGAGCCATGAGTGGAGCAGCTAGTTCCTCATACATCCAGTCTCCACCCCAGCGCAACCTTTGCAGGACGCGATTTCCGCTAGTGTCCAAATCCAAGCCATCTAGCTCATATTGGATTTCATGAGCCACAATTTCTTGCACTGGTCGCGGATGAAGTGCGAATAGCTTGGGAAGCCATTCCGGAAAGCCATTTAGTTCAAGTAATCCATAACGAGCTGCGTTCCGAGCGTCTTCTGCGGACATATGTGCAAACACAGAAGGTTCTTCTCTATTCTCAATAGCGAGACCTGTGAGTCCCAGAATCACCTGATATGGGGTCGAATTGGCAGCAGCCCCCTCTGAGGGCAACGTTGGGCAATAGCCCCGCCAGAAGCCAACAGCGCCGTTTCGAAACGCTTGAGCAACCGGTAAGCCGAACTCGGCAATGAGCGAGGGCCAATCACCGCTGCTCCATGTATTTGAGGATGATGAGCTCTCACGCATGCGATCCAGCAGGTAAGCTTGGTTTTTAGTCATCACACCCTGCTCAGGGCTATTAATCAGAGCTACGTTAGTAGCGAGACCTACTTGCCAAGAACGACGGTGTTCTGCCTCTTCGGCATGTCGTCGAGCGGCTTTTTCTTTCCACTCAGCCGATTTTAATTCCCACTCCTCAATCCCTTGCTTCGGTGGATTCAAGAGATTTTCGAGGCGCGCGCGAAGATCGGCGTGGCACTCGGTAGCTTGCCTGAGCTGAGTTATCCAAGAAGAAGGTTTCGCGTGCTCGGTGTAGATATTAAAAGCCATGCTTAGCGCCATAAGGCGGTCTTGCATATCCGTGAGACTCGCGATTTGCTCGCAGACAAAGCTGAAGTTTTCTTTGTTCAACGACCAGAATGGTTGGAACCCCAGCAACTGACCGACGTGTGTAACGGGTTCGCGATGCACCCGACTATTACGAGCTACATTGACGTCATACCAGAACAGTCTGTAATCGAGTTCTGGCCACGTAGGCACGATCTCTTGCAGCTTCTGTCTAAGCCCTTGGATATCTCGTTCATCATAAACATGTGCCTGAGCCAACTTGCTTAGAATCGCGAGCACCGATTCGTTGAGCGCAAATAGGTCGCGCGCTTTCAACAAACGAAGTACCGATATGCCAGCGACCTCTGCAAGCCAACCAAATACCTTCGAGATAGAATTGAAACCATGCTCTTCAAATGGAGGCTTCTCCAATAGCAAGCCAAGGCCGTGAATAAATGCTGGAAGTTGTTCCAGAGGACAATCAGATGCTAAAGACGACAGCTTCTTCGTTAAATTATCGCTACCGCTCAAGTGTTCCTTTTCAATTGTTCTCTCAATCGCTTTTAGAAGCCAAGGTAGCCAGTCGCTGTTGAGCGAAAGTCCCTCAATCATCTCAGCCAACCATTCCCGATCGACGTTGGAGGGTCCTTCCAAAAGCGCCAGACGCACATCCGCGACATCCTGGGATGTTCCCAGGTCGATGACTGCACGTATAGCAGCCAAACGAGTGTATTTTTGCGTAGCGCTGAGCGCGAATTGTTTTACTTCCTCAAGCGAATCTATCACTTCGCCGTGCCAAACCATTCGCAACAGAAACCAGACGATGTCATCGTTGGTACGATAAAGCCTCAATAGCTCGTTGATGTCCTCTGCAAGATCGTGATGCGCAAATCGCTGGACTGCCGAATAGTCGGTAATCGTCCAATTGTGAGCTGGCTGAGCTAACTGCTCGCAAGCCTTGCGAAGAATATTCTGGCGGGTACTCAACGGGAGCTGACCAGGATCGCCTCCTTCAAAAAAGACTTCCGGAGCTAGGTCCTCTAGCCGCGTACGGATTCGCTCGTCCAAAAGTGCTAGCCACGGCAACACATGACGCATTGAAGGATTGATCACCTGCAGCCCGTACTGAGTAAGAAAGAACAAGTTCTCGATTTTTACTCTCGAGGCGGCGCCGCGGATAAGGTTATTGAGCCATTCTGCCGTTAGGTATTCCCGGACGGTACGATGGTGAAATCGTACGGTTCCATAAATGCCAGGTTCGAAAATAGGTCTACTCAGCAAGGCTCCGGCATCCGTGTCATTCCAACCCTTCAGTATTGAGCGAACGGAAATTCCTGTTTTATTAGCCTCACCGTCAGGGACACATATTGTCGACATCTGTCCCAAAGTTGTCGCAGCAGCGAGGAGGCGTGCTCCCTCACGCAGTTTTTCTGGAGCAATTGGCTTAAACTCGGCGCGATTCTGATCGCGCTCCTCAAGTCGACGATTGATGCTGCTCTTCATCAACTCCAACCTTGTGCCTATTCGCTCGTGTTCATGCCAGAAATCGACAAGCTCCAAGAAATCCAATGGGCGGGTAGTTAGCGATTCCGCTTCTTTACGCTCTACAGCGGTGCGGAATGCCTTTACATCTTGGACGCCAGTCGCCTCTAGGAAGCGATCAATCTGCTCACCATGAATATCGTCCAACGTCACCACGAGAAACGATGCCCCAAGCTCTGCTTCACTTGCTGTCGCTTGTACAACACCATCAAGATCATCTGCTGTTGCTGGAATTGCTTGACGAACCCGGGCCTCAAACTCAAAGGCCTTCTCGCAAATCGCTAGATCCGTGCTTGCGCGCCAGGCCGTGCTACGCCCTGTGATAAGAATATGCGCCTTAGCTCCAATGGTCTTGATCGACCGCCCAAGCTTACGGATTGCCCGCTCAAATTCTCTTGGATCACCCAACCGGGCCTCGTCAACTGAGTCCAGGAGCAGCCATCCTTCGGTGTCTGAAGTAAGCCAGCGTTCGAATTCATCGAATGTCCCTTCCTCGAAGGCATCTTCAAATTCGGACATGATGTTTTCGATCCGTAGAAAGAAAGCGCTTTTCTCTTCTCTTCGGAGTTGACGGGTAACATTTCGAATTTCAGCCGTCTTGCCTGAGCCCGCCTCGGACAGCAGTATTACTCGGTGGTAGCTGAGCAAATCTGGCCAGTGGAGCTCCCCGCTTGTTCGGGTCCTAACGCTCAGGTCCGCATCGTCAGAAACATCGCCATCCATGAGAATTTTGGAAAAAGTTCGATCAAGATCAATGAAGGCTTCCGAATGCCTAGTCATAGCGGGTCTCAAAACGGGTCAGGTGCAGTCCCGGCGCGGGCCGCAGCAGCTTTGCCATCCTACCTGATTTCCCAATCCAATCGATTAGAAGTAAGTACCTCCTAGGTGCTACGTTGGAACGCACTATGGATCAAAATGGTTGTTTGCGAACGGCCGCTTTTGGCCTGCGCGTCTCTGGTTCGTCAGATGGCGAACACTGCCACTTGTCTAGGCATGCAGCGTATGAAGGAGATCGAAACGACCTTTTTTGTTCCTGCATTAGTCGCGTTGGAGAAATCAGTAGGGCAGTCGACGTGCGCCTCTTTACTGGCTACCTTGAGGTCTCGCTGAGTAGCCTGCCAAGCCTACAAGCACCCAAACATGACAAACAGGGTTCGTTATGGATAGCAAGACGATTAAGGAAAGCGGCTACTTTTGGTGGCGAAATGAGCCGATTCCTGAGGACGATATTGTCCCGGAGTCAGCAGTAGCAGGTGACTTGATAATTACTGATGACGGACGAATAAGCATTGAGCTGCATGGGTATTTACCTTCAGCGGATCACCCGATGTCCAGAATTTTTGTGGGGTCGGGAAATTCATGCCCTGATATTGAAGGCCGGCTCAAAAACTCAAGCGAGCATGTGCTATTGACGGACGTCTATACCCAAGGAGGCAAAGCATCCTTCGGTGGTATTTCTTATGAAAACTATGGAGCAACAAATTGCTTAATTGGTTCTAAACCGCTCCCCGAATCGAAAGGGGAGATAATGTTTGATGGTCTTTCAATTCCGCTGACTGGATTTGAGGACTGGCTAGGCTTGGGCTCCATTGAAACGAGTAGAACAAAAAGAAAGCTAGTAGCAACCCACAAGACACAGAAAAATATCAAATACACACTAGAAGATAGCAGTACTATATCAGTAGAGTTTGACTTGCTTGCTCCAATGTTCGGTAATCAAAAAAATCACGCAATAAACATCGCTGAGAAAATCAGCTTTAAGTATCTATCCAGACTTAAAAAAACATCCTCGGAGCTTAAAAAGTACTTTTTCTCTATCACTGATTTTTTCTTAATTTTAACTGGTTCAGACTATAACATGGAGTGGCCATCTCTAACGATAGGCCGCACTGCAAGCAACACTAAATCATATAGGTTTTATTTTTTAAGATCTAGAAACTCAGCGGCTCCACCCACACGCCATAATTGCTTGTTAACATTTCCAACTATTCGAGAAGAATTTGGTCATCTTTTTCAACAGTGGCAAATTAAAAGGGAGGAATTAGGGCCCGGAATGAGCCTGTATTTAGGAACGCGCCGTGGCGTCGAGCTATACGTAGAGCATCGATTTGTTAATTTAATATGGGGGCTCGAATCGTTGCATCGCACACTGAATAAAGACGCGCCTCCCACGAAGCTAGAGCTGAAAGCTCAACGTATCATTGGGCAAATAACATTGGCCAAGGATCGAAAATGGTTGGAAGCTAAACTTGAGCATTCTACCGAGCCCTCTCTCGCTGAACGCTTGGTTGAATGTATAAAACTTTTGCCGTTAAATTTTCCAGCTGAATCACTTCGCGTTTTTTGTAACGAATGCGCTGGCAAACGTAATGACATTTCACATTTTGGAGGGCAGCGAGCGCCCGGAGGTTACGGAGATTTTCTAGGAAAAATCTACTCGCTAAACAATGCCCTTAGTAATATCTATCCCGCTATAATTCTGAAGCTTTGCGGAGTAAATGACTTGCTTTTACTCAATATGCTCTGCACTGGTCGCGCGTCCAGTAGAATCAAGTACACCCTCAACGAAGTGGGACTCCATATCAAGTAGCACGAACTAAATTGACCCTTCACAAAATTCTCAAAAACAGGAGGAACCAGGCAGATACCGCATAACAATTGACTCCTGCTTTGAAGTGCGGGCATCGTCACATGACAGTTACTGGCCTAGTCTCCGCCCGTTCCGAAGAGCAGCTATGGGTCGGAAGCAGTCGTTCCTGACTGTCCGCTTCTGGCCGAAAGCAGCCGCTCACAAACGACCGTTTCCGGCCAATAGCAGGCCATCAAGGGAGGTAGAATGCAAACGCCATTGAGTGCAAAAGGATGACAGCATTACTACTCTCAGACCTTCCGGATATCAGGTAGTGAAACAAAACACTATGGAATCTTGCCCACGCTGTGCTACAGCCAGACACGTCAGACCGAAAGGTATTCTGATTGGAGCAGCAAGCCCAAAAAAACGCTTCGATGGAGAAGAGAAAGCAGGCTACCGACGCCTGGATCAGCTAGCAGTTGATGAATGCAAGCCTGCCCTCCTGAACGCGGCACCGCTTGAGCAGCTAGTTGACGGATTTTACTGTGATCATTGCGGGGTGGGGTTTGTAACAAGTGATCTTCTACAAGGAGTCGAACGATCTTGAGCGATCGAGTTAGGCGGATAGCTGATATTAATGTGGGACAGCTTTCAGCCAAAAGCAGAGGGTACCTACAGGCAGAAATCGACCCACAGCTGCCATTTAGATCAATTGTTATCTTTGTTAGAGCGGGCTTACCCGCAAGTAGGCTGCTTGAGCAACGCACACATTCTTCGAGCGATCTCATCTGCGCCATCGGGAATGACCACTGAAATGCCTAAATAGTGTTCAAGGTGCAGGGTAAGCGTGTGTTCATCCACCACCAGATCCCAATAGCGCTGGTCCGGGCTATCGAGCCTCTCTTTCCAGCAACCGCCCAGCCCTTTCTCAAGAACCCGGGCCACGTCCTCGAAAAGCTTCCAGTCGGCTTCTTCTGATACTTCAATCCTCACTATGCGTCACCTCACCACCAACAGTCCTCCGATTTTGGTGGCTCCTGCAAATGGCCGCAATGGGTCGACACCTAGCGGTGGAGGATGACCGCTTCTGGCCGATTATTGCCCCCCACTAAGAGCAACAATCGAACCAAAGCGGACCAGGTCTCCCCAGCCCGCAAACCATGATCAGCTTTGGCAGAATCGAATTCGATTGCCAAATGGGTCATAAACCTCCAGAACCTGACCCCAGCCCTGTTGAACAATATCCGGACGTCCGTAGCCGTATCGTTTGCTCTGTAATTCGTCCCGGAGTAGTTCGATGTTTTGCATCGGGACGAATATCGTCGATCCCGGGCTCGCATCGCCATGATGTTCGGAAAGATGGAGCTGCAGACCGTTGCGGCTGATGCCCAGGTACAGCGGTAGATCCGCTTCGAACCGGTGCTCGAATTCGACGCTGAAACCAAGAAAATCAAGGTAGAACTCGCGCGCCTTGGTTTCGTCGAACATCCGCAATATCGGGATGGCTTTGTCGAATGTCATGGCGGGTTGGGTAACTTCCTGGGGAAGCATCGCTGACGCAGTGTTCCAGTCCTTGTAGCCCAACTGGTGCGCCACTGTTTCCAGGGCCGCGGAGTGACTCACTGTTTGATTGCGCGACTCCAGCGAAGCACGCAGCTTCTTGGCCATCTGCTTGGCTTGTTCGATTGAAAACATCGTTCCTCCTGTCGTCGAGGCATTTCGGTGCTCGCGTTGCCAAACCTCGACTCTCAAGAGATGCGACAGGATCTGGGAAGAGAAGCAATGCTTTCACCTTTCCTTTCGGAAGCGAGCGGCGGGCAGCATCAGCCCGCGCTGATGGTACATGGAAAGTCCGCTCCACACAGTGCAGATAAGTAAAAACGTGGCGCGGATGTTTCGCGATGAAAGTTTTTCCGAACTGAAGCGAGACCCGGGCGATGAGATGAAATGCTTCTTGGATGTAGACGATATTGCAGCGATCAGTTGGCTCTCAGAACGCCCGTGCGGCGCCCTCCCCCTGCTGTCGCTAACGGCCTAAACGATTTTTTTCACCTTTCCCGCAATGCTCCTTCTTTCCTGCGGTCTCTACCCTGACTTTGCAAAAGGACAGGCTCCATGTCGATACGCTTTACGCTCTGCCTGCTGACTCTGCCGTTGTTCGCAGGCTGCCAGTATTTCCCCCACACCGATTACTTCACCGCACCTGAAAACCAGCCCGACCCCGCTTGGATACGTATCGTCAATTTCACTCAGCACGCCGATCTGTACCAGTACGAAAACGGTAAGCGTTCGGGCGGCGTCATTCGCAGTGGGCCGCTTCCGTTCATCCACACGCAGGATGAAGGTATGCCCAAAGCAGGGCAAAACCTCACGTCGGACTATTACGAAACCCGGATCCGCCCCGGAATCGAAACGCACGTGGGTATATTCTGGGAGGGCGCACGCACGCAAACGTGCTCCGTCACAGCGAAGTTCACGCCGCAAGCCGGGCGCTTTTACCAGTTCAGGCTGACATCAGGTTCCGCAGGCACCTGTACGTTGTACCCGTCGCTGATCGAGCGCGACAAGGACGGAGACGGGTGGCATCTCACGCCAAACTCGCAGGTGACGTACAAGGGCGAAGGGCCGACGGCCAAAACCCATTACAACAATAGCCGCTTCGAGGATCCCGATTACCATCCACCTGCGGATCTCTATCCCGGCACAGACGTTTTATAAAGAGGCTGGCGAGCACAGGTTCAGCGCTGTAACACGACTAGAAATAATCGTTCATTGAATGTCAGTAATGACTGGAAAACGCTCGGTGAACGAGCATCAGAAGATCTGATTGCACGGGCGGCGTTTGTCGCACAAACAGAGTTCCTGTGGCAGGACACTGCCGTCAAGGACGCCGATGTTTGGCAGCGTCTTTGGTTCGAACTGGAGATCAGACTTCGCTCGCGAGCTGTCGAGAAATTCAAACGACGAGCCTTGGCAGATTCTCCAGCAGCGTTTCGAACGCAGCGCGATCTGTATAATTCCCCGCCGCGAAGATTCGCAAAAAAATATTCGTCATTTATATATACCTTCCAGCAGCAAAGGACGCTTGATGAGAACCCCGCTACTCGCCCTTACCCTCGCAGCTCTATTAAGCGCATGCACCATCCCCTATGAAACCCCGGAAGCCCGCGCCAATATCGAGCGCGATCTGAAGCTCAACGCAGACGAAATCGTCACTATCACCGAGACCAACTGGTGCTTGTCTGCCTATGGTGATTTGCAAGTGTGCAAACCCAAGCAAGGCCTGGGTGTGCTGACCAAGAGCAAGCTAGTACTGGCCTTGTACAAGGGCGGCATGTACCAGCAGGCTGAAGTCATCAACGCCGGCGATGTGCAGTGTGCCCACCTGCGAAGTGGCAGAGCCGCAGCCGATATTTTCTACCTGTTCAGTGATCGGTGGTTCGCCATGCTTGCGCCGATTACCCCAGGAGGTGCCTTGGCCCTCGACAAGAAGGCCCAGTTTCTGAACGTACTGGTACCAGTAGGCACTGAGAGCTTCACGGCTGAGCAAGGAAGTTTTATCAGGGAAACCGATCGCAAGAATTACTCGGCTGTGGCGGTTCCAGGTACCCAAGCCTATGTAGGAACCAGCCAAAGTATTCGCGAGAGTTTTAATCCGTGTACGCAGGGGAAGAACCGCTCAGCCGCACCTTAAGTCCTGATCTGAGTGGCCAGCGGCTACCAGCAATGAGCGGCGGGTTTTGGCCAGGTTGACGGTGCCCGCAGTTAAGCGGGCACCGCTTCCTACAGGGGAAAAAGGCCTACACGTCTGCTTACCACTTGTAACTCACTTTGGCGGTAATCTCGCGACCCGGGTTGTAGAAGTTTGCGGTGCCGGAACCGACCACGTGCTGCTCATCCAGCAGGTTGCTGAGGTTGACCGCTAGGTCGGTGCCCTTGGCGATCTTGTAGTTGAACGCGGCGTCGAACAGCGTGGTGCCATCGCTTTTGCCGGAGTTGGCGGCATCGAAGTAGTAAGAGCCGACGTAGCGCGCACCCAGGCCAACGCTGACATCCGTGGCGGGCACGTCGTAATAACTCCAGAGCGAAGCGGAATGCTTGGGTGCCGTGGCGAATTCATTACCCTTCAGGGAACTACCGTCGTACAACGAACCGCGCTGTACCTCGGACTCCATATAGGAGTAACCACCGATCAGGCTGAGGTTCTGCGTCACTTGCGCCTTGGCCTCCAGGTCGAGGCCACGCGCACGCGATTCGCCTACTGTCTGTTGCTCAATGATGCCGCTCGGCAGCACCACGGCGATGGTGACGTTTTCCTGGGTCAGGTCATAAACGGCTGCGGAGAACAGGGCGTCCATCCCCATCGGCGCATATTTCACGCCTATCTCGTACTGCCTGCCCGTCTGCGGCGTGACGCCAACCTGCGGCGGCGAAACGGATTCGACCATGCTCACATAGGTAGACACTTCATCGTTGACGATATAGGTCAGCGCACCTCGGTAGGAGGTTTCGGAGAAGGTGTCTTTCTCAGTGGATTCCAGGCCTTTGCTGGTCAGGTCCATCGAGTCATTGCGCACACCGCCGGTGACGATGAAACGCTCGTAGAACGACAGGTTCTGCTGCAGGAATACGGCCTTGGTGGTCGCGTCTCGCTTGTTGACGGCATACGGCGCGATTGAGCGTGAAACCCCGGTAAACACTGGGTTTGCAATGTCAATCGAGGTCGTCGGGGCGTAGACCGAGCTTTCCCTGGTGGTCGAATCGAGGTACTCCACGCCCACCAGGCTGCTGCTGTCGATGTTCTCGAAGCGGGCATCGTATTGCAGCATCAGATTGCCGTTGAACTGGTCGGCTTCGGTGTCCGTTCCAAACTGATAGCGGTCAACGGTGGTACCGACCCGTGCGGCGCTGTCGCTCAGATATACGTAGCCAAAATCATCGGTCAACTTGCTGTAGCGCAGATTGCTGCGCAATACGAAGCCGTTGTCGAAGTCATGGGTGACGTTGCCGCTGAGGCTGGTGCGCTCGACATCGTGAAAGTTGTAGCTGGGCTCGCCATAAAACTTCTTGCGGTCGTATTCCTTGTCCAGCGGATAGCCACCGCTGTTGGGCGAACTTTCGGTTTTCAGGTAGTCCAGAATCATCGTCGCCGACGTGTAATCCGTCGGTGCCCAAGTGAGGCCACCCATAAACAACTGGTTGTCGTCCTGCGAGTGATCGTATTCGCGGTCGCTGTTCTGGCCTTTGGCAGTGAAGCGGCCAGCGAGGGTTTTCTCGTCGTTCAGCGCATCCCCGACATCAATGCCTGTCTCGACATGGTCAAACGAACCGTAGGTCACATAGCCTTGGCCAAACTGCTCGAAGCGCGGCTGTTTGGTCACGAAATTCACCGAACCGCCCGGGTCCGCGGGGCCAAACAGCGTGGAGTTGGCGCCACGCAGAATCTCGATGCGCTCGTAAGCGAACGGGTCTTCGCGTACGCCGCGCATCGAACTCAGGGTCAAGCCGTCACGGTAGGTGGTGGCCTGAAAGCCGCGGATCTGGAAATAGTCGTTGCGGTCATCCGTACCATAGAAGTCAGTGATCACGCCGGGCGTGTATTGCAGCGCCTCTTCCGTGGTGCTGACGCTGCGCTGTTCCATTTCCTTGTTGGTAACAACCGACACCGATGCCGGGGTATTGAGAATGCTGGTTGCTACCTTGCCGCCAACCCAGAGCTCCTTGGCGACCACCGAGTTGGCGTCGTCGTCGGCACTGACCCTGACCTTGGCATTGATGATGAGGGGCGCAAGGCGATAGTCTTCGACGTCCGTTGCGTCGAGTTCCAGCGGGCCGGCGGTCTTTACTTGAGGGACCAACAGGTAGGCATTCGGGCCTTGCTGTTCAATCTGTAATTCGCTGCCCTGCAGCAACGATGACAGCGCGGCCGACGTTTCAAGCGTGCCATTCACGCCAGCAGTGGTGCGGTTCGCCACACTCGACGCGTCGAAGGAAAGACTGATGCCGGCCTCACGCGCAAAGCGATCAAGCGCCGGCGCCAGTGGGCCGGCCGCGATGTTCCATTGCTTGACTGGATTGCTGTGGTCAGCGCTCGACGTTTGCGCCAGCGATGGCAATGCGTAGCTGCTGACAATCAAACCCAACATCGCGCCCTGCAAGGCACGATTTAAGGGATGGCGCTGTGAAACCGGGGACGAACTCATTTTCTCGCTCCAAGAAAGGACATCGGCAGACTGGCCTGTATTCCGGCCTTCCTTAGAAGTCGAACGAGAATGCGAAACCACCTCATTAATTTTCAGGCGGCGCAAAAAAGTTGTGATGGACTCAGGTGGCAGCGGTCACGGTCACCCAATAACGGGTCCGATAATCAATGTGCAAATGCAGTGATTGCGCGATCAATGCCAGGACTTGATCGTTGTCGGCGAGCTGAAAGGTGCCGGAAACGCGGAGATCAGCGACCTCGTCGGCGCAGCGCAATACGCCGGGACGATAACGCGACAACTCCACAATGAAATCATTGAGGCGCATATTGCGCGCACTGATTACCCCGTCGCCCCAGCTCCATGGATCAAGGCCGTTGTCCCGGACCATGCGGGCGCCACTTGATGTGAACAGCAGCTGATTGCCTGCCTGGACGCTGCGGCCCGCAGGCGTTTGGCTGGAGCCGGGGAAAACCGTGACTGACCCTTCCTGAGCCGCGACCAGCGTGCCATCGTCACGTTCGCGAGCCAGAAAGCGCGAACTCTGAGCGCGCATGATCCCGTCACGTGTTTGTACCCAGAAGGGACGCGTGTGCGCCGAGTGCTCATCCGCGCCGACATTCACGATGATTTCACCACGTCGCAGGATGATCAGCCGTCGCTGAGCATCGAAATCACTGTCGACAGCGCTGTCGCTATTGAGCTGGATAAGGCTGCCGTCATCGAGCTGGACGCGTCGCTGCTCGCCGGTGCTACTGCGTTGTTGCGCAAGCATGGCGGGGACGGGTGTGTAGTCGCGGCCGAGCCAGGCTGCAGTGCCAACAGTCGCTAATAGGCCAAGCAGCTTCAGGCTTTCCCGCCGGCGCATGCCTTGATTGCTGCCATTGAGGGTTTGTCGGGCCAGTTGAACCGGCACGCCTGCGAATTCATCCCCAAGCGTCTCCACACGCTGCCACGCCAACACATGCTCCGGGCGCTGCTGCAGCCAGTGCTCAAAAGCGCGCTGTGTGGGTTCATCGGCCTGATTGAAGCGAAGGCGCACCAGCCATTGGATCGCCTGCTCGACAATGACCGGATCCAGCGCCTGCGACTCACGACTCGACATAACGCAAGCGATAGCAATGTTGCAGGGCCGTGGCCAGGTCGCGTTCCACCGTCGCGCGGGAAACACCCAGCTTTTCGGCGATTTGCGCGCACGTCAGACCGTCGAGTCGGGCGAATAAAAACGCTTGGCGAACTCTCGGTTTGAGCAAACCGAGCATGCGGTCTATGCGCTCGAGCGCATCCAGAATCAGCAGCCGGCTTTCTTCCGAGGGAACCTCGTGTTGAGGCAGCAGCGTGACGCTTTCCAGGTAGGCACGTTCGAGTTCGCGACGACGATACTGATCGATCATCAGCCCGCGGGCGATGCTGCTCAAATAGGCGCGTGGCTCGCGCAAGGGGCTGGACTGACGCGATTTGAGCAGACGTACAAAGGTGTCCTGCGCCAGATCTGCAGCGTTATCGCGACATCCAATGCGTCGGATCAGCCAGCCGTGTAACCACGAATGGTGGGTGCGATAAAGCAGCCCCAGATCTGCAGTACCTAGCGTTTCGTCGCTGCCCATCGGAATCCCGGAAAGTACATAATTGATAATTAATCGCATTCTACTCACGCGATAGGCCTTAGGCAAATACGTGGAGCCCAGCGTTCGCATTCGGGCGAATGGCGTCATTGCGTGGGCTTTGGAGTGAAAGAATGCATCCGGCGTTTGGAAGATTTGAACGCTAGCCATCGAGCACTTTTGAATTTCAAAGTGCTTTCATTCCGGCGGCCAAATGGTGTTGGTCAGTGCGAGGATGGCATGCCGCAATCGGTCAGAATTTTGAAACGCCTAAACATCACCCTCGCCCCGAGAATCCGCCAAATCATCCCAATAAGGCGGAGTGCCGATCGCTTTAATGAAGTAGTCCCATACCGCGCGTACCTTCTGCGAACGCAGACGATTCTCCGGCGAAAGCAGATGGATCTGACTGGGCGTTTGCTCCACCGATCCTTCCCAATCCGGTAAAAGCCGAATGAGCTGCCGGCTGACGAAACTCTCGCGACCGAACAGCCAGGACGGAAAAAACACGATCCCCCTGCCCGCCAGCGCGGCTTCCACCAAGACCTGACCATTGTTGCTTCGAAGCGGGCCGTGGACGTCGATGAGCTCGGCCGCGTCGCTGCCAGGCTTTCTGAAGTACCAGCGTTGCGCCCCGCCGGTCCCCTTGTAGACCAGGCAGGCATGATTGCGCAGCTCCTGCGGCGACGCGGGTTGGCCATACTTCGCTATATAGTCTGCACTGGCACACAAGACGTATTGCTGATCGCAGATTTTGCGGCCGATCAATCCAGAGTCGCCCAATCGTCCGACCCGAAAAATAATGTCGGCGCCCTCCTGAATCGGGTCGATAAAAGCATCGGTGACCGTCAGCTCGACCGTCAGCTCGGGATACTGCTCATACAGTCCGTTCAACAGTTTGACGATGTGCAGGCTGCCGAACGCAACCGGCGCGTTAATCCGCACCAGTCCACGAACCTCGCCCCCTTTGCCGGTGATTTCCTCATCGGCGGCATCGAGCAGTTCGAGCACTTCACGGATCTGCAGGTAATAGCGCTCCCCCGCGTCCGTCAGTTTGACCGCACGAGTATTTCGATACAGCAGCTGCTGACCGACCTCGCGCTCCAGCGCCGCGATGAATCGCGAAACGGAGGACGCCGGCACGCGGAAGTGCCGAGCTGTCGCCGAAAAGCTTCCAGTCACGGCGACCATGGCGAAGTACCGGTGCGCTTTGAGGTGCATAAGGAATTCCGATCATCGAGTTGATTTGAACTACAGCAGAACTTCGTCTGCTTGTCCCGCCGCGAGATTTTTTCAGGGCTGTTTGCAGCAGACATGAAAAAGCAGCCGCCCCGAATAACGGTGGCGGCTGCCAATACTTCAGCGGCTACTTAGCCTTTGTAAGGCGGGTAATCTACATAACCCTCGGCCCCGCCGCCGTAGAAGGTTTCACGCCTGGCTTCGGTCAGCGGCCAGTTGTTTTGCAGCCGCGCCACCAGATCAGGGTTGCTGATGTAAGCGGTGCCGAACGCGGCGAGGTCGATGATGCCGTCCTTGATCAGATCCTCCGCACGCTGGCGCGACATGCCGCCCGCCAGAATCAGCGCCGTGTCCGGCAGTTTCGATTGGATGGTCGACAGCAAATCAAGGAATGTTGCCTTCGGCCCGCCGCCACCGCCCTCGGTACCCGGCGCAGGAAACCCGGACTGATCCATCACATGCACGTAAGCCAACTGCCGCGCGCCAATCTCTGTTGCCAGTGCGGTATAGGTTTCATCGATCTGCTCATACAGCGGCATATCGAACAACTGGCCATACGGCGAAATACGAATACCGACTCGGCCTGCGCCAATCCGCGCAACCACGGCATCGATCACTTCCAGCGTAAAGCGCAGACGATTCTCCAGCTGATCCGCCGAGTACTGATCGGTTCGGTCATTGACCAGCGGGTTCATGAACTGCTCGAACAAATAACCATTGGCGCCGTGAATTTCCACGCCATCGAAACCCGCCTCGATCGCGTTTTCCGCAGCCTGCGCAAACTCGCCGACGATCCGCGAAACCTCGGCCGTTTCCAGTTGGCGTGGCGCCGGCGGCTCTACCAGCGCCGGCTTGCCGTCAGCGTCATAACCGAACGCTGTCGCGCCGACTGCTCGCTTCGACGTGGCGCTCACCGGCAGTTTTCCACCGTCCTGAATCGACGGATGCGAGACGCGACCGACGTGCCAGATCTGCGCAAACATCTTGCCACCCACCGCATGCACCGAGTCGGTAGTGAGGCGCCAGCCAGCGATCTGCTCGGCAGTGAAGATACCTGGGTTGAACAGATAACCCTGACCCTCACGGGAAATCGGCGTGCCCTCACTGACGATCAAGCCTGCAGTGGCACGTTGTGCGTAATACAACGCCACGCGTTCATCGGCGGCGTCATGCGGTGCACGCGAACGGGTCAGCGGCGCCATGACGATACGGTTTTTGAGCGTGGTGTCGCCCAGGCGCAATTCATTGAAGAGTGTCGACATTGGAGTATCCGAAGTAGATCGAGAGTAATGACGATCAGCGGAGCGACAGGTTGACGATGCGGACTGTCTCGAACTCGCGCCAAAGGCCTGGTGAGTTGCAACGATGAACCGATGCTAACTTCGGGGGATGGCGGCAACAATCCGGCGGAATCGCAAATGACTATTGCTTTTTCAGCAACGGCTTTGCATCGCAGGCGCCATTTTGTATGGCGCCATTCGAACAGGGCTTGCGTTCAGCGATGAGCATTAGCCATGGCCACAGGACTCGCCGATGCACGGATTAAAATCGCCAGAATAAGCCGGCACACGGACTCGTCAGGCTGCCGCGTTCGACCCGGCAAGATGAACTTCATCGGCACTACGACCCGCCAGCCACGCAAGCACGGACGCTGCCACCAACACGACCGCACTGAGCTCGAATGTGGCTTTGTACCCGCTCAGATCAAACGCCAGGCCGCCGACGATGGCCCCTGCGGCGATCGCCAGTTGCACGATGGCCACCAGCAAGCCGCCACCGGCTTCGGCATCATCAGGAAGGGTCTGGGCCAGCCATGTCCACCAGCCTACGGGAGCCGCAGTGGCGACCAGCCCCCACAGACCGAGCAGCAACGCGGTCAACAGCGGTGAGGCACCGAAGTTCACCAGGGCCAGTGCGATGACCGCCATGATCAGAGGGATAATGGTCAGCGTGCGGTAGAGGCCATTGCCGATGAATCTTTCGATCAGAAAGGTGCCGATAAAACCTGCAAGTCCCAGCCCCAGCAGCATGAACGACAGTGTTGAGACACTGACCCCTGTCACGCCCTCCAGAAATGGCCGCAGGTACGTGAACAACATGAACTGCCCCATGAAAAATACGCTGACGGCGACCATCCCCAGCGCAACCGGCAGCCGTTTCATCAGGCGCAGCACGTTGCCGCTGCCCGCCCGAGGTTTCTCGGCCTTGAAAGACGGAAGACTGATCATCAGCCACACGGCCGCCAGCGCCGCGACCGGAACCACACAGAAAAATGCACCGCGCCAGCCGATCAACGAGCCAAGAAAGCTGCCCGCCGGGGCTGCGATGACCGTCGCCAGAGCGTTACCACTATTGACGATCGCCAGCGCTCGGGACACTTGCTCCGGCGGTACCAGACGCATGGCAGTCGCCGCCGACAATGACCAGAACCCGCCGATGGCTATCCCGATCAAGGCTCGTCCAATCATGAAGGAAGGGTAACCCGGCGCGAGCGCGACGACCGTGCCTGAAACGATCATCAGCAAGGTCAGAGACAGCAATAACCTCTTGCGCTCGACGCGCGCGGCGACCGAGGCAATCAACAGGCTGGTGATCAAGGCAAAGCCACCGGACACCGAAATCCCCTGCCCGGCCTGGCCTTCGGTGATGTGCAGATCGGCCGCAATGGGCGTCAGCAGACTGACGGGCATGAATTCTGAAGCGACCAAAGCGAATGCGGCCAACGACATGGCCAGCACGGCGCTCCAGCCGCGTTTGTCTGTAGAAGCAATTGTCATGAGAACTACCTGTGTTGCACGAAAAGCGTAGAGGAGTGATGCGCAGGGGTTGGAACGATTGGATGCCTGCAAGGGCATGCCCCTGTAACAGTTCGACACATTCTCCCGGTCGATCCGCTGCTGCTCTAGCGCATTCCTCTTGAATGCTTGCCTGATCCTCTGAGGATGGAGGGGGATGGATAGGAAACGTCTGCCCGGCGGATTAGAGTTCGCTCAACAGGAGCGACCGACCATGATTCATATCTCCCCGCGCCATGAATCAACGCTGGCGTTGAACATCGACCCGCGCGTGAACGCACCGGGTGACTTCGCCACCGCCATACCCGGCCTGTCGCTGTTTCGCCGCGACCAGCCGGCGCCCCCCGCCGTGTGCATGATCGAACCGAGCCTGATTCTGGTGGGCCGTGGCGAAAAACGCCTGTGGGTCGGTGGTGAGGGTTATAGCTATGACCCTTCGCGGTTTCTGGTCACCTCGCTGGATCTGCCCGCCAACTCCGAAGTGATGCTCGCCAGCCCCACACAGCCCTGTGTCGGCCTCGTGCTGAAACTGGATGTCAGCATGCTCGCCGAGGTCATCACCAAAAGTGGCTTGCCCGCCAAGCGCCAGCAATCAACGGGGACGGGCGCCGGGATCGGCAGCCTGTCGTCCGCCCTGGAAGGCGCGCTCGATCGCCTGCTGGCATTGCTCGATGAGCCGGAGGCGATCCCGGTGCTGGCGCCGCTGATTCTGCGCGAAATTCACTATCGACTGCTCAACACCGATCAAGGCGCGCGGTTGCGGCAGATCACTGCCGTCGACGGTCAGGGGTACCGCATCGCCAAAGCCATCGACTGGCTGAAGGTCAACTACACCGCTGCCCTGCGTATCGACGATCTGGCCGCGCGGGTGCAGATGAGCGCGCCTACTTTTCACCTGCACTTTCGCCAACTGACTGGCATGAGTCCGCTGCAGTACCAGAAGTGGATGCGTCTGAACGAGGCCCGTCGGCTGATGCTGATGGAGCGCCTGGACGTTTCGCGGGCGGCATTTGCCGTCGGGTATGAAAGTCCTTCGCAATTCAGCCGCGAATACGGCCGTCTGTTCGGCACCGCGCCAAGTCGTGACATGGCGCTGCTGCGTGGGCAACCCCTTGAGGCAGAAGCGCTCGGCACCGCAACGATTTGAACGAACAACCAGCTTCACCGGTGATGCGCCTCGCCGCGTGTCACCGCTAATAACAAAGCACCTCAACCGATGATCAAGCGGGTGAACCATGGAACTACGAATCAACCAGAAGACCTATCAGGTCGATGCCGACGCCGATACGCCCCTGCTGTGGGTGATCCGCGATGATCTGGGCATGACCGGCACCAAGTACGGCTGCGGTCTGGCGCAATGCGGCGCCTGCTCGGTGCTGGTGGACGGCAATGTGGTGCGCTCGTGCGTCACCCCGGTGGCCGGTGTGGTCGGCCGGGAAGTCACCACCATTGAAGCCATCGAAGCCGATGAAGTGGGCAAACGGGTGGTCTCGACCTGGGTCGATCTGCAGGTCGCCCAATGCGGTTACTGCCAGTCCGGGCAGGTGATGGCCGCCACCGCGCTGCTCAAACAAAACCCCGCGCCGAGTGATGCGCAGATCGAGGCGGCGATGGTCAATCTGTGCCGGTGTGGCACGTACAACGCCATCCATGCTGCGGTGCATGAGCTTGCCGGCAAGGGAGAAGCGTGATGAACGTTCGTATCGACCCTTCACAGCAAGCCTCGGCGCTTGATCTGCACGAACCGATCAATGTATCGCGCAGACGTTTCCTGACCGGCACCGCCGTCGGCGCACTGGTCCTCGGCTTTGGCCTGCCGCTCGGCTCGACACGCGTGCAAGCAGCGGCTGCAGTGGCCAGTGCCGAGCGCGGCACGCAGGTCCCGGCGTTTCTGGAAATCCGCCCGGACAATCGCGTGCGCCTGCTCTGCCCGTTCATGGAAGGCGGACAAGGCACGTTCACCGCGATGGCGCAGATCGTCGGTGAAGAGCTGGATGCCGACCCGGCGACCTTCCTCGTCGAAGCCGCCCCACCCGGCGAGGCTTATGTGGTGATGGACAACGGCATGCGCATCACCGGCGGCAGCATGTCGGTGCGCATGAGTTACCCGGTCATGCGCCGCCTCGGCGCCCTCGCCCGCGCCATGTTGTTGCAGGCGGGCGCGCAGCAGCTCGGGGTGCCGGTGAGTGAGTTGAGCACCGAGCCCGGCAAAGTCGTGCACGCCAAGTCGGGCCGCTCGCTGGCTTACGGTGAGCTGGCCGAGCGCGCGATGGATCTGCCGGTTCCCGATCCGGCCTCCGTGACGCTGCGGGATCCGAGCACGTTCCGCTGGATCGGCAAACCGGTGAAGCGCGTCGATGCCTACGATAAATCCACGGGCAAGGCGCTCTACAGCATTGATCTGAAAGTCGACGACATGCTCCATGCCGCCGTGCAACACGCCCCGCGCCTGGGGATGACGGTGGGCAAGCTGCGCAACGAAGACCAGGTCAAGGCAATGAAAGGCGTGCATTCCGTGCATCGTCTGCCGGGCGCCGTGGCGGTGGTCGCCGAGCGCTGGTGGCACGCCAAGCGTGCAGTCGAGGCGATTCAGGTCGATTGGCAAGAGCCAACGGCCGACAGCAACGTGCGGCCGATGCCCGCCGACTTTTCCAGCGATGCCTGGTTCAAGCGCCTCGCTGAAGATAAAGGCCCGGCCAAAGATGATGAAAACCAAGGCGACGTGGCGTCGATCCTCAAGGAAACCAAGACCCGCATCGACGCCACTTACCACAACCAATACCTGAACCACGGACAGTTGGAGCCACCTTCGGCACTGGCTCGATTCAACCCGGACGGTTCGCTGGAAGTCTGGTTGCCGAATCAGGCGCCGGACATGTTCCGCGCGGACATCGCCAAACGCACGGGCCTCGATCTTTCACGCATCACCTTGCATTCGCCGCTGCTGGGCGGGTTCTTCGGTCGGCATTTTCTCTACGACTCCGCCAGTCCCTACCCTCAGGCGATCGCGCTGGCCAAAGCGGTCGGCCGACCGGTCAAACTGATCTGGAGTCGCGAGGAAGAGTTCCTGCGTGACGTGCTCCGTCCGGTTGCCGCGGTGAATTTTCGCGCTGCGCTGGACAACGACGGCTGGCCGCTGGCAATCGAAGCGGTCAGTGCCACCGAAGGGCCGACCGAGGCCCTCGCCGGCAAGCAAGGGGAGAAACTCGACCCTACGGCGCTTGAAGGCTTGTCGGGCAAGTCCTACGCGATCCCCAACAAACGCATCGCGCAGATCTACGTCAAAGGCCCGGCGATGCTCGGTTACTGGCGTTCGGTGGGCAACTCGCTGAACGACTTCTTCTATGAATCGTTCCTTGATGAACTCGCTGACAAGGGCGGCAAAGACCCGTTCGACTTGCGTCTGCATTTGCTGCGCGACAACAAACGCCTGACCACGCTGCTGCAAGCGGTGGATGAACTGTCGGGCGGCTGGAAGCGCGGACCGTTTACCGCTGAGGATGGCAGCCGACGGGCGCGCGGCGTGGCCATGGCTTCGCCGTTTGGTACAGAGACGGCGGTGATCGCCGAGGTGTCCATCGAGAACGGCCAGGTCAAGGTACACGACATCTGGCAGTCAATTGATCCCGGCAGCATCGTTAACCCGGCGATTGTCGAGGCTCAGGTGAACGGCGCCGTGGCGCTGGGACTGTCGCAGACGCTGGTGGAAGAAGCCGTGTGGATTGATGGCAAACCCCGGGCGCGCAACTACGACCTGTATCCGATCCTGCCGCCTGCGCGGATGGCGCGGGTACACGTGCGTGTGGTCGAGAGTGGAGAAAAAATGGGCGGCATCGGCGAACCACCGTTGCCTGCGGTCGCGCCCGCCGTCGCTAACGCGGTGGCAAGGCTAACCGGTCAGCGGGTGCGCAGCCTGCCCATGAGCCGACACACTTTCACCTGATCAGCGCCGGAGCGTTCATGAATAACAGCCGATTCGCAAGAACCGCTGGCTGGCTGGCAGTGCCGTGCCTGGTCGCGGCAGGCCTGCTGGCCTGGTATGTCACTCGCGAGCCCGCCTCGCCTCTCGAAAACCATCAGACGGCCGTGGCCGACATCGACCCGGCACTGGTCGCACGGGGCGAATACGTCGCCAGGCTGAGTGACTGTGTGGCCTGCCACAGTGTGCCGGGCGGTGCGCCATTTGCCGGTGGCCTGGAAATGGCCACGCCGCTGGGCGCGATCCATGCGACCAATATCACCCCGGACACGCAAACCGGTATCGGTCACTACAGCCTCGCGGACTTCGACCGCGCCGTGCGCCATGGCGTGGCACCCGACAGTCGCCGTCTGTACCCGGCGATGCCCTACCCGTCCTATGCCAAGCTGAGCGATGACGATGTGCGGGCGCTGTATGCGTTCTTCATGAAAGGCGTGGCGCCGGTGAAACAGGCGAACATCCCGAGTGCCATTCCCTTTCCGCTGAACCTGCGCTGGCCGATCGCACTGTGGAACGGCGTGTTTGTCGATGCCCAACCGTATGCCGCCAAACCGTCGCAGGATGAAACGTGGAACCGCGGCGCTTACCTCGTTCAGGGCGCCGGGCATTGCGGCAGTTGCCATACCCCGCGCGGCCTGGCGTTCAACGAGAAGGCACTGGATGAATCCGCTGCGCCGTTCCTCGCCGGCGCCTTGCTCGATGGCTGGTACGCGCCGAGCCTGCGTGATGATCACAACACCGGCCTGGGCCGCTGGAGCGAGGCGCAGATCGTGCAGTTCCTCAAGACCGGTCGCAATAAACATGCGGTGGTCTACGGTTCGATGACCGAAGCGTTCAACAACTCCACGCAGTTCATGAGCGATGACGATCTGACGGCCATTGCCCGTTATCTGAAGTCGCTGCCCGGGGATCGCGAGCGGGATGGCGCACCTTGGCAGTATCAGGCGGTTTCGGCAGCGGAACGTCTGGACGCGTCCGGTGCTCATACCTACGTGACGCGCTGTGCCTCCTGTCATGGTCTGGACGGCAAGGGTCAAGCGCAATGGATGCCGCCGCTGGCCGGCGCGACTTCTGCACTGGCCAAGGAAAGCGCCTCGGCGATCAACATCACCCTCAATGGTTCGCAGCGTGTTGTCGCTGCCGGGGTGCCGGACGCCTATCGCATGCCGGCCTTCCGTGAGCAGTTGTCGGATCAGCAGATTGCCGAAGTGCTGACCTTCATGCGCAGCACCTGGGGCAATCAGGGCGGTGATGTGGATGCGCAGACGGTTGCCAAGCTGCGTGAACACACCGATCCGGCCAGCAGCAGCCCGATCATCCTGCACATGCGTTAGAGGAGAGTGTGATGGAAAGCATCGACTTGCTGGTCCTGCGCACGACGCGGGACTGGCTCGCCGCTGGCGAGCGTGTACTGCTCGCCACCGTGGCGCGCACTTGGGGTTCTTCACCGCGTCCGACAGGGTCGATGATGGCCTTGCGTAACGACGGTCGCGTGGTCGGCAGCGTATCCGGCGGCTGCATCGAGGACGATCTGATCCATCGCTACACCACCGCTCATGGGGGCAACGGCTTGAGCGACAGCGCACCGGATGTGGTGCGTTACGGCGTCAGTGCTGATGAGGCGCATCGCTTCGGCTTGCCCTGTGGCGGTACGCTTGAACTGGTCCTCGAGTTCAACCCCTGCTGGCAATCGCTGGATCAATTGTTGGCCCATCTGGATGCCGGACAACTGGTGCGGCGCAGCCTCGCCGTGGCGTCCGGTCAAATCACCCTGCAACCCACGGTGACGCCGGAGCAGTTCAGTTTCGACGGTCAGCGGATGCTCAACACGCTGGGACCGGGTTACAGGATGCTGATGATCGGTGCCGGCGCGCTGGCCGAGTACCTGGCCACCATGGCGTTGTTCAACGGTTTCAAGGTCGCGGTGTGCGATCCCCGTCCGGAATACATCGAGACGTGGGCGGTGGACGGCGTCGAGCGCATCGTCGGCATGCCCGATGACGTGGTCCGCGACTTCGCGGTCGATCTCAGAACCTGCATCGTCGCCTTGAGTCATGACCCCAAACTCGACGATCTGGCACTGCTCGAAGCCCTCCATGGGCCGGCGTTTTACATCGGCGCCATCGGCTCGCGGCGCAACAGCCAACTGCGCCGCGAACGCCTGATCGAGCACTTTGGCCAGACCCAGGCCTCACTCGCACGACTGCACGGACCGATCGGCATTTACATTGGCAGCAAGACACCGGCGGAAATCGCCGTCAGTGTGATGGCCGAAATTCTGGCAGCGAAGAATGGGGCGAGCTTGCCGAGTGAGCTTAGCGTTGCCCAGGCCAAACACTCCGCTGAGTCTGCGGTCTCCTGATCGCAGATCTGTCTTTGACAGACGAAGTCCTGAAAACCTCAAGTCATACGATCTCTACCACTTTCATCTGCACCCGCAAAACAACCTAAACCCCTAAATTACGCGAACCACTTCAGAAACCCGCTTGCCGCTCCTAAACAAATGCGGTAAAAATCGACGAGGTTGTACGACAACATAATAAAAACCCACCCGCCAAACCCAGTGGCTTGGCACCGTTTGAGAGCTGCCATGTCCCGCCCTGTCTCTGCGCCAACCCTACCGCCGCCCTTCCCCCGCCATCTCGCCGTGATCATTCTGTTGTGCATGGGCTGTGCGTTCGCCGGTAATCATGTGGCGGCGCGGGTCGCTTTTGATGATGGCGCGGGCGTGTTGCTGGCGATTTTGCTGCGTTCTGGCGGGACCTTGCTGGTGCTCGCCATCCTGGTGCTGTGGCAGAGACAAAGCCTGCGGTTGCCGGCAGGTGCCTGGCGCTGGCAATTGCTCTTGGGTCTGCTGATCACCGCACAGAGCCTGTGCCTGTACTCTGCCGTCGCGCGCGTCCCGGTGGCGGTGGCGTTGCTGGTGGCCAACGTGTTCCCGATCCTGCTGGCGTTGCTGACCTGGGCCACGGGCGGCCCAAGACCCACCGCACGCACCGCTGCACTGATGGCTTTGATTCTGCTGGGCCTGGTGTTTGTGCTGGATGTCCCGGGGCGTCTGTCGAACGCAACCCAGGTCGGGGCGCACTGGTGGTTGGGCATTGCGCTCGCGTTTTGCGCCGCCAGCGTGTTCGCGTGCGCGCTGTGGATCACCGATCACAAGTTGTCTCAGGTACGGGGCTCGGCGCGCAGTCTCTTGACCATTTTCATCGTCTTCAGCAGCGTCAATCTGGCGGGATTGACCGGCGCCTTGCCAGGCGGACTGAACCTGCCCGCGACCGCAACCGGATGGCTGGCCCTCGCCACTTTGGTGGTGCTGTACGGCACGGGATTTATCGTACTGTTCATTTCCGTGCCGCGGTTGGACATGCCACGCAATGCACCGGTGATGAACATCGAGCCACTGGCGACGTTGTTGATGGGCTGGATGGTGCTGGATCAAATGCTCAGTGCGGGGCAGATTCTGGGCGGGGTGATTGTGGTCACCGGCATCGTGTTGCTGACGTATCGCAAAACAGCTATCAAGGCGCAGGCCAAAGCTGTGGCGTGAGAATTGCTCAACAGGATGTACAACAAAGCCCCGCTTGATTCGGGGCTTTGTCATTTCTGAGGGTTGCCTGCTACGCCGCATTCGAAGCCCAGTTCAACGAACGCTTGCAGCACACCAGACAGCCGAAGGAATGCAGACCACGCCGTCGAACAATAACCGCGCCGTGCGCATCAGTCCGCAACCGGCAAGGTTCCCCTCCTTCAAGTGCAACGCCACTGTGAACTCACCCGTCGGGTGTTCGATCGACAGCCGTCTCGCATCGCCCTCCCCGGTAACCGCCATGGCCGCCGCCACACTGTCTTCGAGCAGGCAAGCTGCTGCCACGCTGACGGCGCCGAACACACCAATACTGGTGTGGCAGCGATGAGGAATGAAGCTGCGTGTGTTGATGGCGCCACCGGCCTGCGGCGGTGCAATCAGGCACATTTTCGGTACGTTGCGCAGGCGCACATCCCCCAGGTTCATGCGCGCCCCCGCTTGCAGGCGGATCGACTCCAGACGCTGCTTCAAGGGGGCATCGGCGTCGAGTTGCGCGGGGCGTTCATCACCGCTTCGGCCTACGTCTTGCGCGCGGATCAGCACCACCGGCATGCCGTTATCGATGCAGGTCACTTCAACGCCGTCGATGACGTCTCGCGCGTTGCCGGTCGGCAGTAAGGCGCCGCAACTGGAGCCGGCGACCTCTTCGAATTCGACGATCAACGCTGCCGCCTGGCCCGGAACCCCGTCGATTCTGGCGTCACCGTGATAGCGAACCTCGCCATCGGGCGTCGGCACATGGGCGATGGCGATCTGTCCGGTGTTTGCCATGTAGATTCGCACCGGCGTGACGTCCGTCGTGACTGCTACCAATCCGCGTTCAATGGCAAACGGGCCGACACCCGCGAGGATATTCCCGCAGTTCTGTCCATAATCGACGCGCGCCTCCTCCACCAGCACTTGAGCAAACAGGTAGTCGACATCCGCGCCCTCACGGCTCGACGCTCCGATAATCGCCACCTTGCTGGTCAGCGAATCGCCGCCACCGATGCCGTCGATCTGCCGCGCATCCGGCGAGCCCATCACCGCCAGCAACACGCGGTCGCGTAGCGCTGGCTCTTGCGGTAGATCACTGGCAAGAAAATAGGCGCCTTTCGACGTGCCGCCGCGCATCAGCAGGCAGGGAATGCGAGTCTGCGCCATGCTCAGTCCCCCAATTCTTCAAGGCTGTCGACATACCGCAAACCCTTTTCAGCCAGACGTGCGCGCATGTTGTAGATGTCGAGCCCCAACTCACCATTGGCCAGACGCACAGCCTTCTGCTCTTCCAGATCGGCCCGCGCACGACTGGCTTCGACGACATGCGGCACTTCGCTGCGACGCACCACGACCACACCGTCATCATCGGCGACGACCACATCGCCCGGATGCACCAGTTGACCGCCGCACACCAGTGGCAAGTTGACCGAGCCAAGGGTTTCTTTGATCGTGCCTTGGGCACTGATCGCGCGGGACCAGACCGGGAAGCCCATTTCACGCAAGGTGTGGGTATCGCGAACCCCGGCGTCGATCACCAACGCACGCACACCGTGTGCCTTCAACGAGGTCGCCAGCAGGTCGCCGAAGTAGCCGTCGGTGCACGGTGAACTCGGTGCGACCACCAGAATGTCGCCGGGGCGGCATTGCTCCACGGCCACATGAAACATCCAGTTGTCGCCCGGCGCGACCAGCACGGTCACCACTGAACCACTGATCGCCGTGCCCTGCTGAATCGGCCTGATCGAAGCAGCGAACAGCCCCTTGCGCCCCTGCGCTTCATGAATGGTCGCCACCCCAAAACTTCTCAGTTCATCGACCAGCGCCGCTTCGGCTCGCGGGATATGGCGCACGACGATGCCGGTCTTGCCGATATGTTCGCTCATGCCAGATTCTCCGTGACGCGCGGGAAGATGCTCTGGTAGCCCTCGCCATAAACAATGTTGCGGGTCGAGGTGATTCCGACATTTCGTTTGGCCTGCACACCGCGCTGCAGGGCGACGCGGGTGTAGTACTCCCACAAGTGTTCCTGACCGGCCATGCACTGGATGGCCGCGTACTTCTTGTCCCAGACCTCGGTGATGTCGAGCAGCACATCGGGACGCCATTCGCACTGTTCGGGCTGATGCGGTTCGAAGCTGTACACCGGCGGCGCACCAATGATTTTTTCACCGGGTTTATAGCCTTCAGCCTGAGCGATGATGCGCGCCTCCTGCGTCAGGTTCATCGCCAGCGGATGGTCGTAGTTGTAGGGATCCTTGAGGGAATGACTGAGGACGAATTCCGGTTGCACCCGGCGAAACACATCGGCCAGGCGGAACAGGGTTTCCTTGTCGGCGCGCATCGGGTAATCGCCGATATCGAAGAACTCGACACTGGCGCCGAGAATATCGGCGGCAGCCTGAGCCTCTTCGCGGCGCGCGGTTTTGACTGTGTCTTCGCTCATCTCACCTTTGCGCCACAGCTTGGCGGACTCACCGCGTTCGCCGAACGACAGGCAGACGATGTGGACGTTGTAACCTTGCTGCGCGTGCAAGGCGATGGCACCACCGGCACGCCAGACGAAATCGGCAGAGTGGGCGCTGACAACCAGCGCGTTTTTGGATGATGGGGTCATTGCGGATTCTCCTCCTGCGGTTGCCAAAAGCATCGCATCGCGGCCTGCCGGTGGAGTAATGCGTTCGAGTGTTTGAGGTATGCGTTTTTTTTATTGCCACTCGAACAGCGCAGTTGCATAGTCGCCTGATCCGCCAGCCTGCAGAGTCCTTGCCCCATGGAAACCCCTGAACTGCCCAGTCTGATGCACGTACGCGCCTTCGTCCGGGTGGCGGATCACGGCAGCGTTTCCAAGGCTTCGGTGGCGTTGTACCGGGCGCAATCGGTAGTCACCCGGTCCATCTCCGAACTCGAACAACACCTTGCGGTGACGCTGTTCGAACGTCATGCCAATGGTATGCGTTTGACCGATTTCGGCGTGCGCCTGTTGCCCCGCGCGCGACGGGTTCTGGCCGAGCTTGAGGCGGTGCCGAAGTTGCTCGGCCATGGCGACAAGGCAGCGGTCGAGCCGCTTTATCTGTTCCAGGCGCGACGCCTGCAAGTGTTCGTCAAACTCTGCGAAACCCAACACATGCAGACCGTGGCCAGCCTGCTGGGGTTGAGTCAGCCGGCCGTCAGTTCAACCCTGAAAGTGCTGGAAAACGGCTGCGGTCATTCACTGTTCGAGCGCACCCCGCGCGGCTTGCAACCGACGCGTGCGAGTCATGAGATTCTTTTTGCGATCCGCCGTGCGCTGAACGAATTACGCCATATCGAAACCGACATCACCGCCATTCGCGGCGCCCTGCACGGCGTGGTCCACGTCGGCGCCCTGCCCCTTGGCCGCACGCGAATCCTGCCGGAAGCCATCGTGCAACTGGTCGAAGCACATCCGGGCATTCAAGTGATCACCAACGAGAGTCCGTTCGACCTGTTGGCGAGCGACTTGCGCGCCGGTGATGTCGATTTCATTTTTGGTGCGTTGCGCTCATCGGCCTACGCCAGTGACCTGGTGGGTGAGGCACTGCTGAGCGAAGAAATGGTGGTGCTCGCGCGACGTGATCATCCGCTCTGCGCCACAAGTGACTTGCAGGCGCATCTCGGCCAAGCGCGCTGGGTTTTGCCACGCGCGGGCTCGCCGGCGCGACAGATGCTCGAGGATTGCTTTGGCGGATTCGGGATGGCGGCGCCTCGACCGGTGGTGGAAAGCGCCGACATGGCGATCATTCGCGGGCTGCTGTTGCGCTCGGACATGCTCGCGGCCGTCTCGGCGCATCAATTGGAGCAGGAAATCGCTTCGGGCGAGCTGTGCATCCTGCCGCTGGAATTGAAGCAGACCGCCCGGGCCATCGGCCTGACCTATCGCAACGGCTGCCTGCACTCACCGGTGGCTCAGGCACTGATGGACATGATCCGCCGGGTGATCCGGGCGCAAGCCGATGACGCGATTACAGCAGGCTCAATGGGTAGCTGATGATCAAGCGATTCTCGTCGAACTCGTTGCTGCTGTAATCGCGGCGAATGCTTGAGTTGCGCCAGCGCACGTTGAGATTCTTGAATGTGCCGCTTTGCAGCGTATAGCCCAACTCGGATTCTCGTCCCCACTCCTTGCCATCTGTGATCGCACCGCTGTGCACGTTGTCGCCGCTGATGTAGCGGTTCATCATCGTCAACCCGGGCACGCCGAGGACGACGAAATTATAGTCGTGACGCAGTTGCCAGGATTTCTCCCGGGCGTTGTCGTAGCTGTTGTTGTAACTGTCGTTGGCCAGTGTGCCGCCACTGGTGCCATTGACCCTCATCCACGCATCGTCCCCGCTGAGTTTCTGCAGACCGAGGTAAAAGATGTTGCCACCGTAGCGCGCCGACAGCAGCGCCGAAAAGGTACGGTTGTCCAGATCCCCGGCACGAGCACTGCCATCTTCACGCCCCCAGAAGTAGCCGAGGTTGGCGCCCAGCGTCCAGTCGCCAAGTGGCTGACTGTGCACCAATTGCAAATATTGCTGCTGGTAGATGTCCTTGAGCTGAGCATTCCACGCACCAATCATCGTGCGTTTGTCGTTGAACGCGTATTCGCCACCGACAAAATTGAAGCGATCAGAGGTGAACGCGGTTTTGCCCTGCATGAACATGTCTTCCATGCTCGAATCGTTGCGCGGGCTGTTCTGCCGGAACTGCCCGCCATACAGCGTCAGACCATCGATGTCTTGCGACGTCAGCTGGCCGCCACGAAAGGATTGAGGCAATGAGCGTCCGTCGTCAGAACGCAGGATCGGCAGCACCGGCATCCATTCGCCAACCTTGATTTCGGTTTTGCCGACTTTCATTTTTCCCGCAACGGCCAGGCGGCCGAACTCATTGGCTGGTCGTCCATCGCTGTCCAGTGGCAGCAACTGGGTGCCCCCAGTGCCTTGGCCGCCATCGAGTTTGAGCGAATACAGACCCAGCACATCCACTCCAAATCCCACCGTACCCTGGGTAAAGCCGGATCGGGCGTCGAGAATGAAGTTTTGCGTCCACTCTTCGGCTTTGCCCTGTGCATAGGCGGGGTTGGTGAAATTGCGATTGATGTAGAAGTTACGCAGATTGAGATTGGCACTGGCGTCATCCATAAAGCCTGCGGCACTTGCCTCGACAGGCAGCGCACAAACAGCGGACAGCGTGAAGACTACGCGGGTATTGGCGGTGATTTTCATTGTTATTGTTATCCGTTTTTTTTGGCTGAAACAGTCCGCTGCGCCCGCAGGAAACAGGCGCAGTGAAGTCATTCAGGGGTGTTGCGAAAGCGGCCCGGAACGAGCCGCTGGTGAAGCTGAAGTGTTAGCGCGGCGTTTTACCGGCGACCGAATAAAGCACCTGTTGGTTACGGGTTTTCATGAACTCCTCCAGGCTTTGTCCACGCATCGCCGCGTAGATCTGCAGATTGGGCACGCCGAGCACGGCGGCGAGTTTTTCCAGCACAAAGAAAATCGCCCCGTAGTGGATCAAGCCGCGCCAGTCACGACGGCGCAGCAACTCCTGCTCTTCATCGCTGAGTCCGGCCTCATCGAACAAGGCTTGCGGCTGATCAAGGAAACGCTGACGCCAGTCTGGCTCGATCATGCGGTGGAGGAACTTGTTCAACCGATAGCCTTTGGCGCTGCGTTCCAGCGTGAACGGGTACGTGCCTTCAAGCTTTTCGATCCCGGCCAACTGGTGATGCATGTGCTGCAGGTGCCGCGCGGTCACGTCGGCGGGTACCGGGCGATCCTGGTTTTCCAGCAACAGCGTGGCAATGCCGGTCATCGACGGCAGGTAGTAATCCTGATGCAGGTTTTTCACCGTGGCCGACAGCGCGCCACGCATGATCAGCCAGGTGATCACCTCCGAGCCTTCCATGCCTCCCAACGTGGCGTATTCAGCGTGGGTCATCTCAGTGAGGCGTTGCGGATCATTGACCAGCAGATCAATGAACTGCTCGTCCCACTCCGGATTATTGAAACCGCAGCGCTCGCCGTGGACTTGATGGGACACGCCGCCAGTCGCGACGATAGCCACCTTCAGATCCTCGGGATAGCTTTCGATCGCCCGACGCAATGCCTGGCCCAACTTGTAGCAACGCCGCGCACTCGGCACCGGGAATTGCAAAACGCCGACCTGCAGCGGCACGATTTCCACCGGCCAGTCCGGCTCGCACGGCAACAGCGCCGACATCGGCGAGAAAAAGCCATGGTCGAGCGGTTTGTCACGGAAGAAACTCATGTCGAATTCATCCGCCACCAGGCTTTCGCCGATGTGTCGTGACAGCGCTGCGTGGCCGCCAATGCCCGGCAGTTCACGCGGATTGCCGCCCTCGTCTGCCACTTCGTAACGCTCATCGACCCCGAGAGAAAACGCACCGTAGTGATCAAAGAAAAACGACGTGACGTGGTCATTGAAGATGTAAAACAGTACATCCGGCTGCTGCTCCTTCAGCCACACTTTGATCGGCTCGAAGCCGCGAAAAATCGGTGCCCAGGCGGCCTCATGCTGTTTGTCGTGATCGACCGCGAAGCCGATGGTCGGGGTATGGGATACAGCGAGGCCACCAATGATGCGTGCCATAACGAGTTCCTTTGTCGAAAAAGATTAATGCGCCAGCAAGGCCCGATTGACTCGGCGCCGTGCATGACCGTTGGCCAGGATCGCCAGTGCGGCGATAAAGGCCGGCACACTCAACAGCGCGAACAGCAGCGGCAAACCCAGCCCGAGGCTGAGCACCGCACCACCGATGAGTGAACCAAAGATAGCCCCGAAGCGACCGATACCCAGCATCCAGCTGACGCCGGTGGCACGACAGTCCGTCGGGTAGTAGCCCGGCGCGAATGCATTGAGGCCGGTTTGCGCTCCGCTCATGCAGAAACCTGCGGCTACCACACCGAACGCCAGCAGGCTGGATTCGAGGCTGAACGCACCCAGCAGCAGGATGAAAGCGCCGCCCAACGCATAAGACGTAGCAATCACCGCATTCGGATTGCGTCGATCCATCGCCCAGCCAACCACAATGGCACCGACGGTGCCGCCAATCTGGAACAGGCCGGTGATGGTCGCGGCGCGTTCAATGGACAGACCGCCTTCGCGCAGCAGGGTCGGCATCCAGCCCATGGTCAGGTAGATCACCAGCAAACCCATGAAGTACGTCGCCCACAGCGCGAGCGTGCCAAAGCGATATTGCTCGGTGAACAACAACCGCAGCGGGGCTTTCTGTTGTGCCTGCGGTTCGGCGATAACGAATGTCGTCGCCGCGCTGAACGTACCGCCCAGCTTGTTCAATACCTTGGCGATCTGGCTGGCGGGGGCATTGCGCGCAGCCAGAAAACGCGCCGACTCCGGCAACAGCAACCACATCAGCGGCAGCAGCAACATCGGCAGCATCCCGCCAGCGAGCAACACCGACTGCCAGCCGTGATGGGGAATCAGCCACGCCGCGAGAAACCCGCCTAATCCCGAGCCCATGTTGAAACCGGTGAACATGATCGTGATGAACAACGACCGATTACGCTGCGGCAAATATTCGGCAAGCAACGTGGTGGTGTTGGGCAATGCCGCCCCCAATGCCACGCCGGTAAGCAAGCGCAGGGCTGCCAGTTCGTAAGGATTGCGAGCGAAAGCGCAGAGCAGGCTCAACACGCTGAAGCCAGTCACTGCCGTCAGCAGTACCTTTTTACGGCCGAGCCGATCGGCGTAAGGGCCGGCGGTCAGGGCGCCGATCGCCAGTCCAACCATACCGGCGCTCATCACCGGGCCGAACGCCGCTTTCGACAGGCCCCATTCCTGGATCAGCGAAGGTGCGATAAAGCCCATCACTGCCACGTCGAAGCCATCGAAAAGCACAATGAAAAAACACAGCCCCATGATCAGCCACTGATAGCGGCCAACCGGCCGGTTGTCGATCCACGCCTTGATGTCGACCGTTTCGTTACGCATGCTTGCACCTTCTTATTGTTGTGAAGTGCCCGACAGACTGAGGCATTGAGGCAGTCAGTAGACAGGCAACGCCTGTCGAGCGTTGGCGTGACTCTAAGGCCGCACGTGCCTGCCCCGCCTCTGGGAAATCCTTAAGCAGGTATCGGTTTTTTTTATGAGGTGTTTTTTGAAGGGGGGATTGGCAGACAGGGGCGGGAGTAGACAGTGGGCTTGCGAGCCGCCCAACAAAAACGGCCCATGACAAAAAGCTTCATGGGCCGATAGAGAATCAGGCGTTCGGAACTCGACGAAACTGTCGATACGATCAGGCTGATAGTCGGAAAGAACACCAACCATGCCGTTTCAGGAAAGGTCTTTGCACCAGGCTGATTTCAACCCTCTTTCGCTGCGACATTCATTTCAAACTGCTCAATGACATCGACCCTCGTACGACGGCTCTTTTCGATAGAGCCTTCCTGCGTCCAAAGAAACGGGAAAAAGGAAAAACATTGATCGGCGCTCAGTGCCTGCAAGTCATCCTGCCAGCCCGTCCAACGCAAACCGTCGTAGAAGTCGGCAATGCGCTCGCTCAAGGCCCAGCCAAGAAAGTCGCTGTAACCGATCTCCAACGGTTCCCACTGCAAGGTGTCGGGAGCCCAGTAATACATCGCGCCCACGTCATCACCCAGCCCGCCACCATTGATGGCAAAGAACCCGCCAACGGCATCATCGGCGACCAGCAAATACCCTTGCCCACGGCCATCGTTCCAGTCTGCGAGATTGCGCGATAATTGCCGATGCCCGGAACCCAGTACGCGCAACCATCCATGGTCGATCAATAAACCGCCCGTCTCGTAAGCAATGGCGCCCAACGTTGATCTCGTCGTGACCTGCAGCGCGAACAATACTCTTGCGTTATCGGCGGACGGCGGCAGCAACTGATGATCGCGGGTGGCTTCGGCCAACATGTCTTTCACGAGCGGTAAGGCGCTGTCGTGGTTGTCTATCAAGTCTTCCAGGCTTTTCATCTGCCAATCCATGGAAAAAAGGAAACGATTGTAGCGCCGTGACCCTTTGCACTGAGTGGATACGTCACGATGAGGCGAGACGCAGTGCGGTGCTGCTTTGTTTTTTATTGATGTGTACCGCTACGCAACAGACAGCGGGGAATGTCGCATCGACCTAGTACAAACGATAAAGCCCAGCCAGTGGCTGGGCTTTATCATCACTGCTGGCGGACTTCGCGAATGGTTGCGCCGGGATATTTCTCGAGGATTTTGCGCTCAGCGTCTCTCTGATCGGTGCCGTTCTGCAGCACATTACTCATGCCGTTGCCGCTCTTGGTTTTCAGGCGGAAGACAAACGTTTTCACTGCCATTGTGCGATTCCTTCGCTATTGGAGGTAGAACTGTAGCATCGCTGATGTTCGCCAGCTTGCGGCCCAAGAGACTTCACGACTTCTCTATGCGCCCTTGCGCCAACTTGGTGTACGCAAAGTAACCACCGGCAATCTCGATTACCGCCAGCACCCCGAACATTGCGCCGAACATGAAAGAAGAAGCGATAAAGGCGATGGCAACAATGGCGATAAAAACCTTGATGATCTGATGCGTCTTTTCCTCGAAGGTAAACTTTCCACTCAGAAACAGACCGGCTGCCAGGCCGATCAAAACACCGACAATGATTCGCGCGAACATGACTCAACTCCCTTTGCTGATAAAGTCCGCAGCTTAACGTAAAACGCCTTTTCACCGCACCGGACGGTTTCCGTCGTCAAGGCCTGGAATGACGTACTCGCCCACCTGTAGGAGCTGCGGCACGCTGCGATCTTTTGACGTTGATCTTTAAAGACCAGATCAAAAGATCGCAGCCTCGTTTTACTCGACAGCTCCTACAAAGAAATGAATCTTCGCGTCGTTCGGCAATGAGCTGAAGGCAATGGGGATGATTTTTCAACCCGCAAAATCAAGTTCGACGACAACACGCCGATACCCAACGCGACTAAGCCAGCAGGACGGTAACGCCATCCTGTCCACCTCTCAAGGAAGACCCGCATGAAAAGACTACTTATCGTCCTGGCCTCGGCAGGTTTACTCACTGCGTGTTCGGATGATGCCGGCAAACAGGAAATAAAAAATATCCTCGAGTGCTCAATGACCGCCAAGTTGGTGGGAAAGCCGCAGATGATTGACGTGATCGCTGACCACGCCAATTGGGCATCGGCCAAGAGCGGTTACAAGCCATCAGTGGCCGAAACAAAGCAGATGCACGACGAAATCAAGGCCAAGTGGAATCTGAAATCAATGTCCAGACACGATCAGGACGTGGTGCTCGTTGGCATCTACAATTCCGCCCAATGTTCTGCGTTACATAAAGGTGACCCGATCACCGTGGACGATGTGCCACCGGACGCGTAACCCGCCAGAGCAGGCCTACATCAAACACGCCGGCACCGAAAGCGTGTCGGCCACCAGGGTAAAGGGCAAGTCGATAATAATCAGCGGCCCTACCAAGGGCATCATGTCTTCGAACTCGGCTTTCGTGCCGTTGAAGCAGGTAATGGGACTGAGGGCATTGGCAGCTATCCATGCGCAGCCACTCAATTGCGAGATGGCCACAATCAACAAGAACTTCCTTAGCACGTAACTTCCTTATTACTTCCAGTGTGTTGGCTGTAGACGCTACTGCAAGCGGCAAGTCACCTGACCGATCAGTTCTCGTCACGCACTTGCATAAGTGCAAACCCGAGCAAGTTCAGCCCCTTCCACCGATTAGGATCATTGGCCTGTTCATCGTCCTTGGTCAGGCCGATGCCCCAAATGCTGTCAACCGGGCTGGCCTCGACAATAATCCGTGAACCCGTGTCCTTGAGAAACGCATTCAACTCAGGGTTTTGCGCAAACTTCGCACGGTTGGCCCGCACGACAATCGCATAACGCTGTTGCAGCCAATCTTGCTCGTTGAACCCGCGCACTTTGCGACCCAGAGCTTTGGCGGCATTGGGCGTCGGCGCCTGCAGTACTTGCGCGCGAATGTCCTCGTCACCAAACAGCGCGGCTTTCTCAGCCATCATGAAATGCTCGGCGGTCAGGTAGCGTTGCCCGTCGACGGTGAATTCGGCTTCGTACCATTGGCTGAAACACGAAGCGCTGACGCCTTTTTTACTGCGTTGGTGGCCCCAGAAAAAAACAAACTCCAGGGGTTCTCCCGCATTGAACCGGCTGCAAAGATCGTCCAGATATTTAGAGTCGTGCAATGATGCCTCCTCGGCGACTAGTGTTGATGTAAGAAGGATTCACGAATGACGAAGAAACAGCCCGTCAGTAAAGAGGCCGCCACGGCGGCTGACATAGAGCGCTCCATCCAGGCCTTGAACAAAATGGCCGAACGTCTTTGGGGCGACGGTCGTGAAGCCGAAGCCAAATCACTGCTCGACGCCCTTGATGCATTGAACCGGGCGCTCGACAGAATCCGCATTGGCGAGAGTCGCAGGGTTGTCACGCTGCATTAAGCCCGTGCGATGCGTTCAGAGATTGCAACTGTACTGATACTCGAACGGATAAAACAGCGTATCGACTACCAAGGAAAACGGCGCGTCGATTAGAACAAAGGGAATCACTGTGCCGTTGGAAATTTCAACTAGCCACCAATCAAAGCGAACGCCGATGTAGGGGCATCGATGGATGTAATCCATGCGCGTGGCGGTCGCGGCGCAACCGCTCAAATTGATCAGGGCCAGCAGAATGGCTGTTCGAAACACGTAATGTCCTTATTACTTCTGAACCACAGAGTTGCATAGACGCTGGTGCCATCTGCGAGTCACCCGTGCAATCAACCTACCGCACTGAAGGTTTGGAACTGCTTGTTCACCCGCTTATACAGAAGCCCCGCTGTTTTACCGCTGCGCCAACAGCCAAGTCCTGAAAGCCACGATCTTTTTCGTCTCTGCGGTTTCACGGGGTGTTACCAGATAGAAGCCCAGATCGTCTTGCAAGCGCAGATCAAACGGCGCCACCAGACGACCTGCGCGCAGGTCATCATCCACATAGGTCGAACGCCCGATACACACGCCCTGCCCGTCAATCGCAGCCTGCACCGCCATCATCGCCAGGTCGAAAGTCAACCGAGGTCCAGCGGCCAATTGTGCGGGCTGACCAGCTGCACTGAGCCAAGTGCCCCAGTCATCAGCGGTCACGCCACTGACTTGCAGCAGGGTGTGATGGGCCAGATCCGCCGGCACGCTCAAGGCTTTTGCGCCGTTGAGCAATGCCGGGCTGCACACCGGAAAAATCTCGTCAGACATCAGAAAATCGGCGCGCAAGCCCTTCCAGTCGCCCCGCCCATAACGAATTGCCGCATCAATGCCGCCCTTGCGAAAATCCACCAGGTCAGTGGAGGCGCTGACACGCACATCGATATCGGCAAACGCCTGCTGGAACGACGGCAGTCGCGGCAGCAACCACTTCGATGCCACCGACACCAACGTATTGATGGTCAGCACGCTGTTGTTAGACGACGCCAACAATTGCTCCGTCGAATAGCGCAGTTCATGAAACGCGGCGCGAACGCCGGGCAAATAAGCCTGCCCGTGCTCACTGAGCGTCAGCCCCTCCTTGAGCCGCAGAAACAGTTGCACGCCCAACTCGTCTTCGAGTCGACTAATCTGATGACTGATGGCGGTTTGCGTGACGTTCAACTCTTCAGCGGCTTTGGTAAAACTCATATGGCGGGCGGCGCATTCAAAAGCTCGCAAACCATTCAAAGAAGGCAGTCCGGCGACCATGGAGAAATCCGCACTCATGAGATTTTGTCATACGCTAGCAGCATAAATGACCTTTGCGAATCCTGCGGCGGCAATAGATTCTGACGGCCTGCCCTCAACAAGGAAGCGCCATGAAACTGTATTTCGCCCCGATGACCTGCTCGTTGTCGCCGCACATTGTGCTGCGGGAACTGGGTCTGCCCTTCGAGCTGGTTCGCGTCAATAACCAAAGCAAACGCACCGCCGATGGTCGCGACTTCCGCGAGATCAACCCCAAGGGTTACGTCGCAGCCTTGCAGTTGGACAATGGCGAAGTATTGACGGAGGGCCCGGCGATTGTGCAGTTCCTCGTCGATCAAGTCCCCGGCAACACGCTGGCTCCGGCAAACGGCACCTGGGAGCGCGCACGCTTGCAGGAACATCTGAATTTCATCAGCACGGAAATTCATGGCGCCAGCGCACCGCTGTTCAATGCGCAGATTCCACCCACGGTCAAAACGATTTTCCAGGACAAGCTGTTCAAGCGCCTGGACTACCTCAACCGCACGCTCGCTGATCAGGATTACCTGATGGGCACCTTCGGGGTGGCTGACGCCTATCTGTTTACCGTGCTGACGTGGCTGCCGACGTTCAACATCGACATCGAACACTGGCCTGCGCTTGCTGCCTACATGCAGCGCATCGCCGCCCGGCCCAGCGTCCTTGCGGCCATGTCGGCAGAAGCGGCGACGCAGCCAGTCTGATCAAGCGCTAGACCTTCTGTGCAGCCGTGGCGGCCTCATCGATGAACGCGGCCACTTCAGCGGCACGGGACGCCAGCGAAGCGTGACTGGCGTCCAGCGTGATGATTTTTTTCGCGCCCAGACGCGCCGACATCTGCCGCTGGTTGTCCGGGTGGATCATTTGGTCTTGCGTGGAGATCTGATACCACGACGGCTTGCTCTTCCAGGCGGGATTGCTGATTGGATCGCCAAAGGTGCTGGCCACCGGCGCCTTCTGGGTGACGGCCATGACCAGCGCCTCTTCCGCCGTCAGATCCTGGCAAAAACTTTCGTGGAATTTATCGGCCTTCAGCCACAGAAAGCCGTCGCTGTCCGGTTCAAGATTGGGCGCTGCGGCCGGCAGATGCTGCTGGGTGAGACCGCCAGGGCTTTCGCCTGCGTCCGGGGCAAACGCGGCGATGTACACCAGCCCAATCACATTCGGCTGGTTACCAGCCTCGGTGATCACGGCGCCACCGTAGGAGTGCCCGACCAGCAGCACCGGGCCGCTTTGTTGCGCGATCATTTTGCGCGTGCGTTCGGCGTCGTCGGCGAGGGACGTCAGCGGCATTTCCACAGCGTGAAGGTCGGTGTAACCCTTGCCCGCCAACTCGAGGATGACTTTGCCCCAATGCGCGGCGCCGCCCCAGAATCCGTGAACCAGCACAATCGTCGGTTTGTTGCTCATGGCCCTGCTCCTGTCTGGAAAGAGAAGATCGTTTGCCAATACCGCGCAAAAGTATGGTGCCGATTGCCGAAACGGGCCATGTCGGTGATGAATCTGTAAACTGGCGCGATTCTTAGTCGCTCACACAAGGGATCACCCATGGCCAACCAAGACATCACGTTCACTCCCGATCCGGACGCGGACTCCATCTCTTCGGACGTCACCACGTTCAACGGGATCATGATGTCCACACAGATTCCGACCCATGCCGATGGCAGCCTGGAACTGGGCGATATCACCCTGCAAAGCGAATGCACGCTGCAAGCGCTGAAGGTTGCCCTGGAGCGCGCCGGCAGCTCGATGGACCGCGTGATGCACCTGACCATCTACCTGACCAACATGGCCGACCGCGCTGCGTTCAACGAAGTGTACAAGCGCTTCTTCGCCAAACCATGGCCGGTACGCGCCGCCGTTGGCGTAGCCTCCCTGGCCGTTGAAGGCATGCGCGTAGAAGTCACCGCCATGGCCGCCAAGGCCTGACCCACCACTCCAGCCCCTGTAGGAGCTGCCGAGTGAAACGAGGCTGCGATCTTTTGATCTTGATCTGAAAAGGTCAAAAGATCGCAGCGTGCCGCAGCTCCTACAGATGCTCGGTGCCATCGGGCAGCACGGGCGTGCCGAGCACGCGATTCGGCGCTAGAATGCGCGCCTAACCGTGACAGCCTGACTAAAAAAACTATGTCCTTGCCCAAGCATCATCTGGAATTGCTCAGCCCTGCCCGCGATGTCGCCATCGCCCGTGAGGCGATCCTGCACGGCGCCGACGCCGTGTACATCGGCGGCCCGAGCTTCGGCGCGCGCCACAACGCCTGCAACGAAGTCGGTGAAATCGCCGAGCTGGTCGAATTCGCCCGCCGTTACCACGCACGCATTTTCACCACCATCAACACCATCCTGCACGACAACGAACTGGAGCCGGCGCGCAAGCTGATCCATCAGTTGTACGATGCCGGTGTCGACGCGCTGATCGTTCAGGATCTGGGCGTGATGGAGCTGGACATTCCGCCGATCGAGCTGCACGCCTCGACCCAGACCGATATCCGCACCCTTGAGCGGGCGAAGTTCCTCGATCAGGCCGGCTTCTCGCAACTGGTATTGGCCCGTGAGCTGAACCTGCAAGAAATCCGCGCAATCGCCGACGAAACCGACGCTGCCATCGAATTCTTCATCCATGGCGCCTTGTGCGTGGCCTTCTCCGGCCAGTGCAACATCTCCCATGCGCAGACCGGCCGCAGTGCCAACCGTGGCGACTGCTCGCAAGCCTGCCGCTTGCCGTACACCCTCAAAGATGAAAAGGGTGGCGTGATCGCCTACGAAAAACACCTGCTGTCGATGAAGGACAACAACCAGAGCGCCAACATCCGCGCGCTGGTCGAAGCCGGCGTGCGTTCGTTCAAGATCGAAGGTCGCTACAAGGACATGGGCTATGTGAAGAACATCACCGCCTACTACCGCCAGCGCCTCGACGACGTCCTCGAAGATCGCCCGGACCTGGCCCGCGCTTCCAGCGGCCGCACCGCACACTTCTTTCTGCCCGACCCGGAAAAAACCTTCCACCGCGGCAGCACCGATTACTTTGTTACCGATCGCAAGATCGACATCGGCGCGTTCGACTCGCCGACCTTCACCGGCCTGCCGGTGGGCACGGTCGAGAAAGTCGGCAAGCGTGACATGCAGGTCGTGACCCACGAACCGCTGTCCAACGGCGACGGCTTGAACGTGCTGGTCAAGCGCGAAGTGGTCGGTTTCCGCGCCAACATCGCTGAAGCCAAAGGCGAGTTCGAAGAAGACGGCGAGAAGCGCTACCGCTATCGCGTCGAGCCGAACGAAATGCCCGAAGGCCTGTTCAAGCTGCGCCCGAATCACCCGCTCAATCGCAACCTCGACCACAACTGGCAACAGGCGCTGCAGAAGACCTCGTCCGAGCGTCGCGTAGCCCTGAGCTGGGTTGCGCGCCTGCGTGAAGAACAGCTGGAAGTCACCGCCACCAGCGAAGAAGGCATCAGCGCCAGCGTCACCCTCAACGGCCCGTTCGGCGTCGCCAACAAGCCTGAGCAAGCGCTGGAACAGTTGCGCGATCTGCTCGGCCAACTCGGCACCACGCAGTATCACGCCACCGACATCAAGCTGGATGCGCCACAAGCGTTCTTCATCCCCAACTCGCAGCTTAAAGCCCTGCGCCGTGAAGTGATCGAGAACCTGACTGCAGCGCGTGTCGCCGCTCATCCGCGTGGCGGCCGTAAAGCCGAAACCAGCCCGCCGCCGGTGTACCCGGACTCGCACCTGACCTTCCTCGCCAACGTCTACAACCAGAAGGCGCGCGACTTCTACCACCGTCACGGCGTGAAGCTGATCGACGCGGCGTACGAAGCGCACGAAGAAGCGGGCGAAGTGCCAGTGATGATCACCAAGCACTGCCTGCGCTTCTCCTTCAACCTGTGCCCGAAACAGGCCAAAGGCGTGACCGGCGTGCGCACCAAAGTCGCGCCGATGCAGTTGATCCACGGCGATGAAGTGCTGACGCTGAAGTTCGATTGCAAGCCGTGCGAAATGCACATCATCGGCAAGATGAAAGGCCACATCCTCAACCTGCCGCAACCGGGCAGCGTGGTCGGCCACATCAGCCCTGAAGACCTGATGAAAACCATTCCGCGCGCACCGCACTGAGTGGTTGGCGTGCGCGGTGCTTCGGCACCGCGTATGTCCACTTTTCCAAGCCTGGCCAAATCGCAGGCATAAAAAAAACGCCAACTTCTTGCGAAGTTGGCGTTTTTTCGAATATGGCAGGGGCGGCTGGATTCGAACCAACGCATGGCAGGATCAAAACCTGCTGCCTTACCGCTTGGCGACGCCCCTACTGCTCTTTCCAGCTACTTCGTTAGGTTCGCTGTGAGAACGGGGCGCAATTTACCAAGGTTTATTCAGTTTGGGAAGCACGAAGTGAAATATTTTTTGTTTTAAAACAGCGACTTATTATTTTTCACTGAATCAGACGATGATCAGTGCGTTTCACCACCATGTTTCACCTTGGATACGGGCGCCAAGCGATTCATCAATCCACACTTCAACACAACCTGCCGCAGGCGTTCGCCAAGGCTGTGATCAACACTCACCACCTGTAGAAACACCGCAAAAGGCTGACTGCTTGACTATTTGAGGGTGAGATTGGGGCTCGCGTGATGGTCAGAGGCGGTGTAAGAGTCTTGCAGATTTTTTGCCCGGACTGGCGTCATCGCGAGCAGGCTCACTCCTACATTTGAAATACGTACCCTTGTAGGAGTGAGCCTGCTCGCGATGGCGCCAGTTCAGACACCCTTAAGCCCGCCGACTGCTAGAGGCGATAGCGTACTCCAGTCAAGAAACGGGCGACCAAACCCAATCACCGTTTTGCAGTGACAGGGAAACACTACAGCTCCCCTCAAGGCGCGTAAGCCGGCGGATTCTGGCGTACGCGCAGGCAACGACCGGTGTTATTTGACCAGACGCTTTTCCTTTGAAGGGCGATAACCAAAGAACGCGCTGTAGCACTTGCTGAAATGGCTGGGCGAGACAAAACCGCAAGCCACCAGCACCTCAACCTGCGACAGCTCGGTGTGCTGCAATAAACGCCGCGCCTCGGTAATCCGCAGTTCGAGGTAATAACGCTGCGGCGTGGTGCCCAGTTGTTCCTTGAACAATCGCTCCAGTTGCCGACGCGAGCGCCCGGCGTACACCGCCAGTTGCTCCAGCTCCAACGGCTCTTCCAGATTGGCATCCATCAGCTTCACCACTTCCCGCAGCGGCGCGCTGACGCAGATGTTTTCATCGGGTTTGATCCGTCGGTAACGCGATTCTTCAAACGCCAGAATGTCTTCGATGCCCTCGACCAACGCCTTGCCGTGCAGGCTTTTGATCCAGTCCAGCGCCATGTGAAACGCCCCGGACGGACTTGATGCCGTGAGGCGGTCACGATCAATCACGTAGGGTTCGCTGCTGACGTGGGTGCTCTTGGCGATTTCAGTCAGTGCCGGGCGATGTTCCGGGTGAATGGCGCAGCGATAGCCGTCGAGCAATCCGGCGCGCCCGAGGAACCACGAACCGTTCCACAACCCAGCGAGACTCACGCCCCGCTCCGCCGCCGCTTTCAGCAAGCCGATAAACTCATCATTCGCGCGCAACTCGGTGCGATAACCACCGCACACCACCAGCAGATCCAGTTCCTCAAGCGCCGATAAATCAAGCCGCGCATCGGGCCGAATCACCAGCCCCAGGTCACTGACGACTTCGCCGTCGCCGAGCCCGAACGTGCGCGAGGCAAACAACCCCGGCCGCAGCAGATTGGTGGTGACTACAGTGTCCAGCGCCTGAGTGAAGGCCGGCAGCGAAAAGTGTTCAAGCAGCAGAAAACCGGTGCGGGTCAGGCGTGGGCTATCCGGGCTTTGCTCATTCAGATAGCGGAGGTTTTTCCCCTTCATGCCTCCGCTGAATTGGCGTCGTTCGATCAAGTTCGGGTCCATCGGTCATGTTGTTATGCGCCGATAGTTGGCTTGATCCGTTCAAGAGTCAATCACGCCTGTGGTTGATGGCTGGTGACGCAGTGAATCCCGCCGCCACCGGCCGCGATGGCATCGATGTTCAATTGGACGATGTCGCGGTCCGGGTACAGTTCGGACAACAGGTCGAACGCCTTCTTGTCCGCGGCTTTATCGCCGAATTCCGGGGCGATGACCGCGCCGTTGATCACGAAGTAGTTGATGTAACCGGCGGCGAAGTCCGGGTTGTTTTTGTTGAACTTGCTTTTGCGCGGATTGAGTGGCGGCGAAATCGTGTGGATCTGCAATTTGCGCCCGTCGGCATCGGTGGCGTTCTTGAGGATGTCCAGGTGCGCCAGCGTGACCTTGTGATCATAGGATTGAGGGTCGGTGTCGAGGTTGGCGATCACCACGCCAGGCTTGATGAAGCGTGCGTAGAAGTCGACGTGGGCGTCGGTGATGTCCTTGCCCTTGATCCCCGGCAGCCAGATGATTTTGCGCAGGCCCAGGCGTTCTTTCAGTTCCGCTTCAACATCGGCCTTGCTCCAGTCGGGATTGCGGTTGCGGTTGATCCAGCTGCTCTCGGTCATGATTGCGGTGCCGTGGCCGTCGACTTCGATGCCCCCGCCCTCGCCCACCAGATCAGTGCGGATGTAAGTGGCTTGCGCGTCGTTGGCGACCAATCGCGCAATCTTCGCGTCCTTGCTGTGCTGCTGCTTGTTGCCCCAACCGTTGAAGTTGAAATCAACCGCGCCCAAACCGCCCTTGTCATCGATGACGAAATTGGCGCCGATGTCGCGCATCCAGATGTCGTCGAGTGCAGCGGTGACATAGGTGATATTGCTCGTCCCACAAAATTCTTCAGCAATGCTGCGCTCGTTCTTGCGGCAGAACACCGTGACCGGTTCATATCGGGCGATGGCGCGAGCAACACGGCCGAGGGCTTGCTGAACGTCTTCGGTGAAGTCTTCCCAGATCGCGTCCTGCGCACCGAAGGCGATATAAGCGCGTTCGTGTTTGTCGCCTTCGTCAGGCATGAACCAGCGACCCTGTGCGGCCGCGAGCACCTTGCCCGGCGACAGGCCGAGGCCCATAAAAGCGGCGCTCACACCGGCGGCAACCGTTACTTGTTTGATGAACTCACGACGAGTCGACATGCAGTGTATTCCTGTAAAAACCAGGGCCGGCGAACGCGCCGGCCGTGGATCATTGGCCAGTGGCAGTCTTGAATTTGGTCCAGGTGCGCATGCGTGCGCGCATGTCGGCCTGGGGGATGTCCTTGCCCGGAATCAAACGAGCATAGGTCGCTTCGTCGAGGTAGATGTCCGGGTTGTCGCGCATGCTTCCATCGACACTCGCCCGCGCCTTGGCATTGGAAGTCGGATAGCCGGTGAAGTTACTGATCGCGGCCATGTTCTGCGGACGCATGACGAAGTTGATGAACGCGTAGGCGTATTCCGGATGTCTGGCGTCGACCGGAATGGCCATGGTGTCCATCCACACCGTGGTGCCTTCGCGAGGTACACGGTACTGAAACTTCGTGTGTTTCCCGGCGCTGTCCGAGGTGCGCTGGGCCTGGGTCATGTCGCCGCTGTAACCCAGTGACAGACACAGGTTGCCATTGACCAGATCGGTCACCGGTTGCGACTGGAATTTGCGGATGTACGGACGCAATTTCATCAGCAACTCACTGGCCGCTGCCAGATCCTCGGCTTTGCCGCTGCGCGGATCGCGACCGAGGTAATTGAGCACCACCGCCAGTGCTTCGTCCGGCGAGTCGATCATTGAGATCCCGCAGTCGGCAAACTTCGCCGCCAGATCAGGCTTGAACAACATGTCGAGGCTGTTCACCGGCGCATCAGGCATGCGCTTTTTGATCTGTTCTTCGTTGTAGGTCAGGCCAATGGTGCCCCAAGTGTAAGGCACCGTGGCTTTGCTGGAGTGCGCGTAATGGCCGCGCAGTTTCTGCAAACCGGGTTCGATGTCGGCCAGTTCCGTCAGCTTCGATTGATCCAGCGGCATCAGGCTGCCGGCGCGCATCAAGCGTTCGGCCACGGTGTCGCCGGGGAAGATCAGGTCATACCCGCTGCCGCCGGAAAGCATCTTCGCTTCCAGCGTTTCGCTACCGTCCATGACGTCGTAAATCACCTTGATCCCGGTTTCGGCGGTAAAGCGGCTCAACGTGTCTTCGGCAAAATAATCGGCCCAGTTGTACAGCCGCAGGGTTTTGTCTTCGGCGTGCAGCGACGGCATCACGCAGATCAATGCCAGGCCCATCGCGCCGAGCAAACACTTGTGATTGGTAGCCATATCAAACCCCTTGAGTGTTCCAGCGTGCATGAAGGTGGCGACCGTCCTGACTCAGCAGCGGCCCATACATTTCCGGACGACGGTCGCGGTAGATGCCCCAGCTCAAACGCTCTTCGCGCATGGCCGTCAGATCGACGCTTTGCAGTAAAAAGCCAGTGCTGTCGCGGTCGGCAGCGGCGAGTAACTGGCCTTTGTGATCGCTGATGAACGATGAGCCGTAGAAGCTCATTTGCAGGCCCGAATCAGTGGTCGCCGTTTCGCGACCAACGCGGTTCGACGCCACCACCGGCAGCAGATTGGCAGCGGCGTGGCCGCGCATGGTCATCTGCCAATGGTCGCGCGAATCCAGCGCCGCGCAGCCCGGTTCCGAACCAATGGCAGTCGGATACAGCAGCACCTCAGCCCCCATCAACGCCAGACAACGCGCGGTTTCCGGAAACCATTGATCCCAGCAGATGCCCACGCCGAGACGACCAAACGCGGTGTCCCAGACTTTGAAACCGGTATCACCGGGGCTGAAATACTCCTTCTCCTGATAGCCGATGGCGTTGGGAATGTGCGTCTTGCGATACACGCCCAACAAACGCCCGTCGGCATCGGCCACGCTCAATGAATTGAAGTAGGCGTTGCCGGCCTTCTCGAACCAGCTCAGCGGCAACACCACGCCCAACTCACGGGCCAGTGCGGCGAAGCGCGCGAGCACGCGGCTGTCGCGATACTCCTCGGCCAACGCCATGTGTTTGTGGCTTTGCTCGATGCAGAAATATGGCGTGGCGAAAAGCTCTTGCAACAGGATCACTTGCGCGCCCTGCTGCGCCGCATCGCGGACAAGTTGCTCGGCGCGATCAAGGTTGCCGGGTAAATCCCAGGTGCACGGCATCTGGGTGGTGGCAATGGTCAGGATTGTCATGATTTCAACCCTTCACCGGCCAGGCCGGCTGCTGTTGGGTGATGCAATGCACTCCGCCGCCGCCATGGGCCAGATGATTGATTTGCACCGGCACCACTTCGCGGCCGGGGAAGGCTTTTTCCAGCACGTTCGCCGCAACGTGATCCGCTTCGATACCGTAAGCCGGCATGATGATCGCGCCGTTGGCGATGTAGAAATTGGTGTACGAGGCGCAGAACACTTCGGCTTCGCTGTCGACCGCGTCGGTGGCTTCGAACAGTTCGATCAGCTCGAAGCGGCGTCCTTGCGCATCGGTGGCCAGCTCCAGCGCACGACGATTTTCCCGCGCCACCTCGGCGTATACCGACGATTGATCGTGCGTTGCATCCACCAGCAACACGCCGGGGCGGGCAAAGGCGCAGACGCCATCAACGTGGCCATCGGTCATGTCGCCGGTGACGTAATCCGGATCGCCCGGCAGCCAGATGGTTTTCTTCACGCCGAGCAGGCGGCTGAAGGTCTCTTCCATCTCGGCTTTGCTCATGCCCGGGTTGCGGTTGGGATTGAGCAGCACGGATTCCGTGGTGATCAACGTGCCTTGGCCATCGACATGAATCGCCCCGCCCTCGTTGCTTAGCGGCGTACCGAAGCATTCCAGGCCGAGGTGATTGAGCGCGCGGCGCGCCAGGCTTTCGTCCAGATCGTGCGCCGACTTGCCACCCCAGGCGTTGAAGCGCCAACTCACGCCGGCCAGTCCTTGCTGCGGATGGCAGACAAACGTCGGGCCGGAGTCACGGCACCAACTGTCATTTACTGCCAACGGGATCAGCTCGATGTTCGGCCCGCACAACGCTTTGGCGCTGGCAATGGCCGATGGATCGACCACCAGTTTCACCGGCTCAAACAGGGCAATGGCATTGGCGACGCGAGCGAAATCGTCCTGCACTTGCGCCAATGTCACGCGCCAACCCGATTCCCACAACGTCTGGTTGTGCGGCCAGACCATCCACGTCGCGGCATGGGTCACCCACTCTGCCGGCATCATCCAGGCGCTGTTTTTATTGTCGTTGTGCTGCATGATAAGCCTCGCTAGTTAAGCCACTGTGTTCAATGCGCTTATGCTACGGGCCGTAAAATCGGCAAACAAACGATGGATTTAGCAGACAACTGATTAGCGGAGCTTATCGATATGCTTAAACACTGGCCGCCGCTCAGCTCCCTGCGCGGCTTTGAAGCGGCCGCTCGACTGGGCAGTTTTCACAAGGCCGCTGAAGAGTTGAGCCTCACGCAATCGGCGATCAGTCAGCAGATCCGCAGCCTTGAGGCGTACCTGGAGCAGCCGCTGTTTTTTCGCAGCGGACGCAGCGTGGCGCTGACCGATGCCGGCCACGATTTGCTCAGCACCACGCAAGCGATGCTGCAGCAACTGGCCGTGGGCATTCGTCGTTTGGGCCAGTATCAGAAGCCCAATCAACTGGTGCTCAACACCACACCAGCGTTTGCCCGGCATTGGTTGCTGCCGCGACTGGCGGACTTTCGCCAGCAACACCCCAAGGTTGATCTGTGGATCTACAGCACCGATGAAGTGCCGGACATGGCCACGCAGACCATCGATCTGGCGGTGCGCGACGACATCAGTTCACAGGCCGAATGCAGCTTCAAAGTGTTGCTCGCCGATCGCCTCTACCCGGCCTGTCATCCGCGTGTTATCGCGCTACCGGCGGCACAGCGCACAACGTTGCATGGCGAGCGGGAAATGGACTGGAGTCACTGGGCGGTCGAGGCCGGAATCGATGTCGGCCAGCAGGATCAGGGGCTGAATTTCTCCGATCCGGGGTTGCTGCTCGACGCCGCGTGTTCGGGGCTCGGCATTGCCTTGGTGAGCCAGCTGCTCAGCCGTCAGGCACGCGCTGATGGTCTGTTGCAGCCCTTGGTCGAAGGCACCATTCGCGGGCCGAACTGGGCGTTGCTGACCCATCGCGACAGTGAACAGGAGCCGATGGCGCGCAGCTTCAGCGAGTGGCTGATCAATAACCTCAGCGATCAATAACCGGCGCATGCAGCGCCATCACCTCGACCACCCAGTCGATGAACACGCGCAGCTTGAGGCTGACATGGCGGTTCGGCGGATACGCGACGTACAGCGGCATCGGCTCCAGCTGCCAGTCGGCGAACAGCGGCAGCAATTCGCCCCGCGCCTCGTGCTCGCCGGACATGTACTTGGGCAACCACAGCACGCCCATGCCGGCCAGCCCCGCCGCGAGATAGGCATTGCCGTCGTCGACCGCCAACACGTGGCGGCCCTTGATGTGCAGGTTTTCGCTGGCCTTGTGCAAGGCGTACGGTAGCGGTTTGCCGGTGCGCGCCCAGAGGAAACCGACCACGCGATGATGGGAATCTTCCAGTTCGCGCGGATGCTCTGGCGTGCCTGATCGAGCCAGATAAGCCGGTGCGGCGAACACGCCCAACGGCAGATCGGCGACCTTGCGCGCCCTCAACGACTGATCGAGTAATTCGCCGCCACGCACCACGCAATCGACGTTTTCATCGATGATGTCGACGATGCGGTCACTGACGCCCATGTCGATCTGGATATCCGGGTAGCGCGCGTGAAACTCGGGCAGCGCGGGGATCAGGATCAAACGCGCCAACGGGCTCGGCACGTCCACGCGCAATCGGCCTCTGGGCAATGCCGCCGCGCCGGGCAGGCTGGTTTCGGCATCATCAAGGTCGGCCAGCAGCTTGATCACCCGCTCGTAATAAGCGGCGCCATCGGCGGTGACATTGACCTTGCGCGTGGTGCGGTTGAGCAACTTCACCCGCAACCGCGCCTCCAGTTGCTGCACCAGTTGAGTGACGGTGGTCTTGCTCATGTGCAGGGTTTCGGCAGCCTTGGTGAAACTCCCCGCCTCGACTACCCGGGCAAACGCCTGCATTGCGTCAAATCGATCCAAGGTGCGCGCCTCGATTGTTCGGGATTTACAAACAGTGAACGCCAAGCTTGCGCGTTTATCGCCCGCCTGCAAATACCTAAAGTGGCTTCATCAACTCACTGATGGAGACACTCCCCATGACTCAGCGCGATGTGGTTTTCCCGCCCGCCCGGCGCACGCTTTATGAGCGCAATCGCTACTCGCCAGCGATTCGCTCCAACGGTTTTCTGTTTGTCTCGGGCCAGGTCGGCAGCACCGAGGACGGCACACCAGAGCCCGACCTGCAGGATCAGGTGCGGCAGGCTTTCCACAACCTCAATGCAATCCTTGATGAGGCCGGTTGCAGCTTCGACGACGTGGTCGATGTCACCGTGTTCATCGTTGATCCGCAGTCAAAGTTCGAGACGATCTGGAATGTCGTGCTGACGGAGTTCTGGGGCGATGCGCCGCATCCGACCGTGACCGCGGTTGGCGTGACCTGGCTGTATGGTTTTGATTTCGAGATCAAGGTGATTGCCAGGCTGCCGTAAATATTCGGACACACCCATTCGTTTGCCATTTCAGAGGTCGTCTGTTTGCATGCTCACCCACATCAGTCAGCAGATCAGGGAGAGGATCGATGAACATTTTGGTGGTGGGTGCCAGTAAAGGATTGGGCAGGGCTTTGATTGAAGGCTTGGGCAACGCGGGAGACACGTTGATCGGTGTTTCCCGCACCCGCCCCGAGGGTTTGCTCAGCGATGCCGGGCGTCAGCTGCGCTGGGTGGAAGCCAACCTGATGGACCCGGTCAAAGCCGCGCACGATATCGCGCAGTCTGTTGCCGACGACGGGCTGGATACGCTGATTTACAACCTGGGGATCTGGGAGGAGTTTGCCTTCGGTCCGGCGTATGAGTTTCTCGAAACCGCAGACGACGAACTGCAAGCCATCATCGGTTGCAACATCACTTCAACGCTCCTGTTGATCAAACGCCTGCTCCCGCTTCTGCTGAAAAGCCCTCAACCTAGAATCATCCTCACAGGCTCAACCTCTGGGTTGCCGCAAAGCGGTCGCCCGGAAGTCGCCTTCGGCGCCTCGAAATTCGCCCTGCGCGGCATCGCTGATTCATTGCGCGAAGGCTACCGGCAACAGCGTCTGGCGGTGACTTGCCTCAATCTTGGGTATCTGAACACCGAAGACGCGCTCAGCACCCCGCGAGACCTGGCACAGCAGCGTGGCGAGGGACATCTGGTTCCCGTGCACGATGTCGTCGAGGCAGTGCGCATGATCCTCAGCTTGTCGTCGGCCAGTTACGTCAAAGAACTCACCCTGCCGGCGATCCTCGATGAACGTTTTTGACGGCGCCAGCCCCATGGCGCTGGCCTTTGCGCGTGTGAGTACGTATAACCTCGCCGATTCGTCTACCCTCACGTAGCGCCCTTTTTCAGCTGTTCACCCCTTTTGATGCCTATGAAACGGAGATTTCCATGTTCAAACGAACCCTGGCACTGACCGCCGGCCTGGCCCTGTCCTTTTCTGCGCTGGTGACTCACGCCGCCGACGTTCTGCGCGTCAGCGCGATTCCCGATGAAGCCCCGACCGAATTGCTGCGCAAGTTCGAGCCGCTGGGTGCCTACCTGGAACAGCAATTGGGCATGAAGGTGCAGTTCGTGCCCGTGGCCGATTACCCGGCCGTGGTTGAAGCGCTGGCCACCGACCGTCTGGACATGGCCTGGCTGGGCGGTTTCACCTTTGTTCAGGCGCGTCTGAAGACTGATGCCACCACCCCGGTGATCCCACTGGTGCAGCGTGAACAGGATGCGCAGTTCACCAGTAAATTCATCACCGCCGACCCGAACGTGAAAAGCCTCGCTGACCTGAAAGGCAAGACCTTCGCCTTCGGTTCGGTGTCGTCGACCTCGGGCAGCCTGATGCCGCGTTATTTCATGCTGAAAAACGACGGCATCAAGCCGGAAGCGTATTTCAGCCGCGTCGCCTACTCCGGCGCGCACGATGCGACCGTGGCCTGGGTGCAGGCCGGCAAGGTCGACGCCGGCGTACTCAACGCCAGCGTCTGGCAGAAACTGGTGGATGCCGGCAAGGTCGACACCAACAAGGTGAAAGTCTTCGCCACCACGCCGACCTACTTCGATTACAACTGGACCGTGCGTGGCACCCTTGATCCGGCGCTCGCAGCGAAGATCAAAAAAGCCTTCCTTGACCTGGACCCGGCCAACCCTGAGCAGAAGAAGATTCTGGACTTGCAGGCCGCCAGCCGTTTCATCGACACCAAGCCTGAAAACTACAAGGGCATCGAGGAAGCCGCCCGCGCCGCCGAACTGCTGAAATGACCCTGAGCCTCAAACAGGGCAGCCTGCGCCACGCCAATGGCGTCGATGCCCTGCGCGGTGTCGACGTACAGATTGGCGCCGGCGAACAGGTCGCCATCATCGGCCCGTCCGGGGCTGGCAAATCGAGTCTGCTCAACCTGCTGGCCACCGCATTGCGGCCCAGCAGCGGCGAAATCGAAGTGCTCGGCGAACGCGCCTGGTACTTGTCCGCCCGCCTACGCCAACGCCTGCGTGCGCGCATCGGTCTGGTGCATCAGGCGCCGCCGCTGCCGCCACGTCAGCGCGTGGTCACGGCGGTGCTGGCCGGCAAGCTCGGTCAGTGGAGTCTGGGTAAAAGCCTGTTGAACCTGTTGCATCCATTGGATGTGGCAGGTGCGCGCGCGGCGTTGGCGCGACTGGATCTGGGCGACAAATTGTTCGCCCATTGCCAGCAACTGTCGGGCGGCCAGCTGCAACGCGTGGGCATTGCGCGGGTGTTGTATCAGGCGCCGGAAGTTCTGCTGGCGGACGAGCCGGTGTCGGCGATGGACCCGGTGATGGCCGGGCACACGCTGTCGATCCTTTCGCGCCACGCCCGTGAGCACAACGTCACACTGGTGGCGAGCTTGCACGCGGTGGACCTGGCGTTGTCGCACTTCCCGCGCATCATCGGCCTGCGCGATGGGCAGATCCTCTTCGACAGCCATTCCGCGCAAGTCAGCCATGAGATGCTCGATGCGCTGTACGCCAACGAAAAACTGCAATCGCCGACCGCAGCACCTACGCCTTTGACTGTGCAGATTCCCCGATGCTGAAAGCCGATTCACGGGACCCGGCCGCGTGGCCAAGACTGATCCTCACGTTGCTGGCGATTGCCTTGCTGTGGCCGGGCATTCAGCTCAGCGAGTTGAACCTCGGCGTCCTGCTGCCGGACAGCCAAAATGAAATGGGCCGTTTTGTTGCGCAATTCTGGCCACCGGCGCACGACGAAGCGTTTCTGCAGATACTGCTCAAAGCCACTTTGCAAACCCTGGCCATCGCCACCGCTGGCATGGCATTGGCGCTGTTGCTGGCGATACCGGCGGGTCTGCTTGCCAGTCGCGCGCTGTCGCTGTCCGCCGCGTCAAGAGGTGGCGTGCCCAGTCGGTTGGGGCGCTTGTTGCGCTGGCCGGTTCGCGGCTTGCTGATCTTTTTGCGCAGCGTGCCGGAAATCGTCTGGGCGCTGTTGTTTGTGCGCGCCGTAGGGCTGGGACCGGCGGCCGGTGTGCTGGCCATTGCCATCACTTACAGCGGCATGCTCGGCAAGGTCTACGCGGAGATTTTCGAATCCACCGACCAACGTCCGGCCCACGCGTTGTTGCAGGCTGGCAGCGGTCGGCTGGCGGCGTTTGCTTACGGCACGTTGCCCAATGTCGCGGCGGAATTGCTGTCGTACACGGTTTATCGCTGGGAATGTGCGATCCGCGCTTCGGTGGTGATGGGCTTTGTCGGCGCAGGGGGATTGGGGCAGCAGATCGACCTGTCGATCCGCATGTTCGCCGGCGGTGAAGTCGCCAGTATCCTGCTGTCGTTCCTGATTCTGGTATTAGGCGCTGATCAGCTCAGCCGTTTGTTGCGCTGGAGGCTGACATGAATCGTCTGATCAACTTGCTGCTGATCGCCGCGATCGGTGCGGCGGTCATCGCTTCGTTCACCTATCTGGGGCTGGACCTCGGTGAGCTCGGCAGCGCCACCAGCCTCAAGCAGATGGGCGCGTATGTGCAGCGCTTTCTCAGCCCGGACTTGAGCGCGGATTACCTCAAAGCGATCCTGCACGGTTCGATGGAAACCCTGGCCATGTCCGCCCTCGGCACACTGCTCGCGGCGGTGTTCGGCATCGTCCTTGCGCTTCCGGCCGCCGGGCGTTTTGGCTGGCCGCTGCAAAGCGCTTCGCGTCTGTTGCTCAATGGCCTGCGGGCGATTCCGGAACTGGTCTGGGCGGCGCTGATGGTGCTCGCGGCCGGCCTCGGCCCCAACGCTGGCACCCTCGCCCTCGCCCTGCACACCACCGGGGTACTTGGCCGGTTGTTCGCCGAAGCACTGGAAAACACCCCGCCGCAACCGGCTGAAGCCATTCGCTTGCAGGGCGGCAATCCGATTCTGGCTTTCTGCTACGGCACCCTGCCGAATCTCGCGCCGCAATTGCTCGCCTACATTTTGTACCGCTGGGAAAACAACATCCGCATGGCCAGCGTGCTCGGTTTTGTCGGCGCCGGTGGACTGGGACAAATGCTCTACGTGAGCCTGAGCCTGTTTCAGGAGGCGCAAGCCAGCACGGTGATTCTGGCCATGCTGGTGCTGGTGTTCGTGGTGGACTGGTTGAGTGCGTGGAGCCGCCAGCGCTGGGTCAAGGCTTAGGCCGGCTCACCCACTCAGTTCAGCGAAAGGTTGTGTTGCGTGACATTGTCCATATTGAAATGGCTCAAGCGCCCCTGATCATCAAACAGCAGAAAATCGCTACCGACACAACGTACCCGCACACCGTGTCGAGGCCATTGCAGTGTCGCAACGAGGCGGTTGCTGGTCCTGGCGATAAAGTGCCAGCGCATGTCGTGGTCGTTGACCAGATAACCGATCAGCCGGCAGTGCTCCTGCAAATGCACTTCCACCAACTCCTCATGGTCTTGCTCGAAGTCACAATCGGGCAGGCTGTAGTTGTTGCAATCAGTCCCACCACCGAACAGCAGAATCGAAACCTCGTCGTTTTCACGATCCACACGCATGAACTCCAATCGCCCATCAGCGCTGAGCAGGTACTGCTGGTCAAACCCCACCGCAGGCACCGGCATTCGCTTCATCAGTCGCCGCTCAGGCAAGCGGTAATGCCATAACTCCAGGCCCGCTTGCGCATCACTCAGCCATAAAGATTCGTTGTACGTGTCATCCTTCATGCCAATGACCTCGCCGGGCAAATCGCTCACGTGCCACAGGGTTTCGAATCCACGATCGACATCCACCACACGCAGTTGTCGCCCACGGCCGATGGTCCAGTTCGAACCGTTGAATGTGCGGCTGAACACATTGAACATCTGCACGCCGAGATCCGTTGCGATGCGCGTGACCAGGTCCACTTTGCTGATACGCCACACTTCATTGCGCCGGGCGACCAGCAATGCCACCTGCCGCCCATGGGCCAGAACGATGTATTGCGCAGGCATCGCGAATTGGTAGAGCGTGTTGCCATGCGCGTCGACCACCACTGCGCCGGCCTCGCCCAATGCCAGCAAGTAGCGCTGATCATCGAGCGGCACAGCATCCCGGATCATCCGGCTGCCCATGGCCGGCGCAGTCCATTGCAGGGGTTCGCTGCCGGTGACCTGTGTGTAGGGCGCAGGTCGCGCGGGCAGTTGCTGCGGCAGGTCGGCCTGCAAGAGTTTGTCCTTGCTCATACTGACCAGTGCCTGCAACTGCTGCAGAGACAAACGCCCCTGACCGCCCACCTGATCGGCGATGATCGCGTGGACAGTAGCGCTCGCCAACCAGGCCAGCTCGCTGGCGTGCGCCTTGTGCTGCAACAGACTGTCGGCCAGCGTCGCACGCTCGGCGAAGCGTTGCGGGTCATCGCGCAATTGTTCGATCTGATCGGCATACGCCAGCAAGGTGTCGGGTAGCAGAATCGCGCGCTTGACCAGCGCTCCAACGGCGAGGCTGCCGCCGGCTTTTTCAGCATTCAACAGCCATTGTGTCGCCTGCCCGCGCTCGGCCGTCAGCGGCCAGACGGCCTCGACGGCTTGCAGCCAGAGGCCCTTGCGCGCCAATGATTCGGCCCACTCCAGGCGCAGACGCGCGGCGTGCTGCGGCCATTTATCCTGGAGCATCGTCACGGTGTCGGCAAACGCGTCGTCGCGCCGCGCTACCAGCAAGGCGCGCTGCCAGTTCCCGGCCAGGCACAGCAACCGCACGATGGTCGCGGCGGGCATGTCCCAGGCCAGAGCGAGGTCAGCGGCCTGTTGCTGGCGCCCGTGTTTTTCCAGGCAGTCGAGCGCTTCCTGCTGCGCCTTGAGCAATTCGGCGAGGACAAACACCGCCTCTTCGATGCGGCCTGCACGTTCCAGCCGTTCGAAGGTCTGCCGGTAGATCTGCCGCAGGTGCGCCTCGATGTCCTGTTCGAAGACCATTGAGCGCGCCAGGCCCTGGTGTTGGCTGATCGACAGATCCTGGCGTCGCTGTGGCGTGCCGAACGACTGCTCACCGCTGTGCGGCCCACCACGCAACGGAATCGCATGGCGCAGCGCTTCTTCCAGATCACCGTTCTCGAACATCTCGAACATGCGCTGCATGTACGCGGCCTGGCGTCTGCCGTAAAGCGCAGACAGACGTGAATGTTGAGTCATGCGCGTCACCCAGCGCCGCCACAACGCTGGTGTGTGTTTCCCCGGTTGAGCACGCGCTGCGATGCCTGCGGGCGCTCGAGCACGCGTCTCGACGCCTGCGGGCGATCGGCTCGGCACGCTTTGCAGCGGGAGTGACGCCACGCGCCGCAACAGATGCCGCAGGCCCATCAGCAACAGGGTCAACGCCACCCCGCCGATCAGCGTGCCAAGCACCACGCCACTGATTTGCACGGACAGCGGCGTCTCTCGCGCAGGTGTCAAAGCATTCACAGCGCTGTGCTGGCCCTGCGTAACCATCCAGAACACGGCCACCAGCAACACCAACATCACACTGAGCTTCAACCACGGCAAGGGCCTGGTATCCGGCGGCGTCCAGCCAGCGCTCGCGGGTGACATCCCAGCATCGGGCGAGGCCGTCGACGCCTGCTGCTGACGCGCCAGCAGTGCCTGCAACGTCTTTTGCTGCTCGGGGCTGACCGGTTTCAGGTTTTTGCCGAGTATCTCGCGCACATCGGTGGTGACCTCCATCGGTTCGAGCACCGGTGGCGGCAGCGCCTGGCGACAGTCATAGGTGTCGAGCAACGTGAGGTGACTGACATCCAGCCACTCCTCTGGCGCCAACGCCACGGCATCGCGCAGATGCAAGGCACTGACCTGGCTGCCGCGTACCAGCCACAGATCGGCGCTCGGCAGGTCGCGTATTTCCCGCGGGTCGAACAACGCTGAACTCAGCGTGTGCCCCTGACGAATCAACGGCCAGCCGCGCAAGGCTTCGCAGTGCACCGCCATGGGCTGACGTAGACGCAATAGGTCTCCGTCTGCAAAACGATAGGCACTGGCGCCGGTCTGCCAGTGTTCGAGGATCAACTGTGCGCGCTCGTCCGGCGCAAAGCGTTCAGCAGAAAACCACAGCCCTTCAATGTGCTGGTGACCGGTCAAGGCCGGGCGACGGATCAATCCTGCTGCTTGTTCAAGCATCGCTGCCGTCCCTGTTTCCCGCTTGTTCATTACAAAATACCTGCAACCGCAGCAGGCGCTGGGGCACTGCGTACACCAGTAACTCGCGGCTGCTGGTCAGCGCCGCGACCACACCGCTCAACGGGCAGAAGCTGACCTTGGCAATCACATCGCTGGTGGTGAACAGGGTTTCCTGATCGCCACCGCGGTGCAGGACGATGGCCTGTTGATTGGGGCTGAGCATCAGCAGCGCAAAGCGCTCGTCGCCCTCATACAACAAACCGATGCCTTTCCAGCCCGGGGCCAGTTCAATACGTTGTACCTCTCGCGGTGATTCGTTGAAAAACATCACGCGCCAGCTCTCACATTGGTTTTTCAGCGTGAGCAACGCACAGCCGCCGCAACCGTGGTGCCAGTGGTAACTGGCGGCAAACAACACTTGGCTGATGCCATCGGCAATTCCCGCCAGATGAGCAGACGAAACCTGCCCCTGCGAATTGACCGAATGGGCATACAGCCGATTATCTTCACGGCGCACGTAACCCATCGCATCGCGACCCACCCTGGCCATGCCGATCACCCCCTCCGCCAGACGATGCGTCTGCCCGGTGCCCGGCGTGGCCGTGTCTTTCGCGTTTTTCACCACCCAAAACGCCAGATGCCCTTGGGTATCGAGCAGATACAAACGGCTGCAGCCATGTCCTTGCAGACCAATGGCCGGGAGAAAGTTGGCCGTGCCCGGCGGCAGCTTCAACTGTTCCAGGCTCGGTTTATCGACCGGTTTCAGACCGGGCATACTCCAGAACGTCAGCTGAAACTGATCGCTCAACACCGCGCCGATTGCGCGCCCGAAGAACAGCGCCGTCAGCGGTGTAGTCCCGACACGCCAGAGTTTGCAGCGCACTTCCAAGGTTTTTTTCTGGTGCTTCGCCGGCAACTTGATGACGACCAGACCAGGCTCATCAAGCATCTTCAACGCGACATGGCTGCCGGCACTCGAAATCACCGGCTGCAACGTCAGCGAAACCCGCGGCACACTGCCCTTGGCGGCCGGCGCGGCGTTGACGACTTCGCCTGCGAACTGGCCTTTAAGCAGTTGCACTGCCGGGCGTTCATCGGGCATCGGCAGCACGACTCGACGGGTGTGCGTCGACGTCAAATGCACCGACAGACTCTGACCATCCAGGCTGCGCGCGATCTGCACGCGATGGCTGCACGTCTGGCGATCGGTGGCCGGCAAGCGTTGCCCGACCAGCCAGCACTCGCCGACCGGCATGGCCGCACTGCGCAGCCAGTCGCGCCAGGCTTGCCAGTGCTCGTCGCCGGCCGTGTGAAACGTGCGTGCGTTGAGCAGGTGTTTGAGCTGCGCCGCCGAATCGACGCCATGCAACTGCGGCGCCTGCTGCAAAATGCCCCAGCGCAGTTCGGCGCCCGCCTCTTTGGCGCGACGGGCCAGCAGGATCAGCAGCGCCAGATGCACCAGGCGTGGCGCGCCCAGTTGCAGCGGCCCGGCGTCGAACAGCACGACCATCTGGCGACTGGCTTGCTGCGCGCGGTATTGCGGCGCAAGAAACAGATGTTCGCCGACCACTGCGCGGCGCAGAAATTCTTCGGGGACTTCATCGGCCAACAGCCATTCACTGCCCAGCAGCCGCTCATACGGCCCGCGCCGCTGCAAATCGCCCAGGCCATCCGGCTCAGGTACGCCGCCCTGTTGCAGACCGCGCAACGGCCCCAGCACCGGATTGAGCCGCCCGAGCAGATCGGCGAACAGCGGCAGTTGCTCCGGGGCAAACCATTGCAGCCATTCGCGCCACGGTTGCAGGGATTCAGGTAACTGCATCAGCGTCCCGCCCAAAAATCGTCAATGCGTTGCAAGTGCTCGGCCGTCACCGGCAATTGCCGGTCGAGGGGCACCACGGCGGGAGGGTCACGCCACAGCAACAGCGGCGCCCGCGAGAATTTCTTCGACAACGCCAGCGCCAGCAGGTCTGTCGGCACTTCGGGTTGCCAATGGGTCGGCAACCATAGCCCCGGCGCACGTTCGTCCATCGCCGCATAGGCGACGCCATCGACCCACGGCAGATCCGCCGCCGCACCGCTCACCAGCAACACATCGCGGTTGGCCGTGGCGTTCAGGCGCGACGCCTGTTCAGCGGGCATCGACAGCAATCGCGCATGCAGGCGCCGCGCGACTTCACCCCAGGCCACGGCAGCCTGCGGTTCGACCGGCACCGGGCGCGGGCGCCATTGATTGGCGTTGACGCTCATGCAGCCGTCGTCAGCAAACGTGCGAGCTGGCCGCGCACGTCCTGCAACGTTGCCGGAATGGTCAGGTCGTCGAAGTTGGCGTCAATCTCACGCAGCAGGCCTTCGAGCAAGGCGCTGGCCGGTGGTTCGCTGCGCGCCAGATAATCCTCGGCGGTTTCCACCAGGCGGCTGACCCGCGACATCGGTTGCAGGGTCGCCTCCTCCACCGCACTGAACAAATGCCGGTTGCTCGACTGCGTGAACATCTCGCGCAGCACTTCGCGGCCATGCTGCTGGGCTTCCTTGGTCGGCAGCACATACAGCAGCGGCCACAGATCGGCGGCGCTGGCGGCGAGACGGCCACCGAGCAACGCGGCGGCGGCGATCAGGCGCTGGGACTTGACGATGCGTCGGTCGGACAACTGAATGCCAGCTTCGCGCAACCGGCGGATGGCCTGGGCCAGCGCTGGGCGAACCACGCTCAGATCGACGCTTTTCAGGGCCTGGCCCAGGGTGTCCAGTTGGCTCAGGCCAAGCAACTGCTGAACCGGACGCTGCTCCGATTGCCAGCCGCCGGCGAGCATCGCTTCGAGCTGATTGTCCGGCACCGATTCAACAAACAGGTGCAGCAGGAAGCGATCACCAAACGCCGCCAGCGCTTCGTCGTCCGGCAAGCCATTGGAGGCGCCGACGCACACGCGCAGCGGACACTGAATCTGCGTGTGCCCACGACGGAAGCGCCGTTCGTTGAGCACGCCGAGCAAGGTATTGAGAATCGCCGTCGAGCCGAGGAACACTTCATCGAGGAAGACGATGTCGGCTTCTGGCAGCATGCCGCTGACGTCGGTTTCCACCGTGCCTTCGCGAAGCTTTTTCAGGTCGACCGCACCGAACAGTTCCGACGGTTCGGTAAAACGCCCCAGCAGGTATTCGAAATAGCGCCCGCCCATGGACTGCGCAACGCGCCGCACGACCGCACTTTTGGCCGTGCCTGGCGGGCCGATGACCAGAATATGCTCCTGCGCCACAGCGGCCAGAACAATCAGTTCGGCCAACTGTTCGCGCCCCACCAGACCTTCGGTGGCGACTCGGACGGCCTGACGGATTTGCGCGGCAGCGCTCTGCAATGAAGCATTCATGGGCATCTTCCCTGAAAGGTGAATTCTGATTTAGGCGGGTCGGCAGTTATCGACCGCAAGCCGGTGATCTTTAATTGCCACTACGGGCAAGTACACGAGTGGATATCTGCCAGAAGCTGATTATGCTTCAGGAAACCTTGCAGCAATGCGAGGCCGCCAGACTGTGCAAGTTTCACGCGAGAGCAATTGCGGCATTAGCCCCAAGGCCAGAGTGCGATAAGCAGTATCGGGGGACTCCGGCCTTCAACAATAAGCATGACGGAGAACACCCATGGCTACAATCGACACAGCGTCCACCGGCAGTCCACCGCGCAGCGGCGGCATCACCAAGGAGGAGCGCAAGGTCATCTTCGCCTCGTCCCTCGGTACGGTTTTCGAGTGGTACGACTTTTACCTGTATGGCTCACTGGCGGCGATCATCGCCAAGCACTTCTTTGCCGGCGTCAACGAAACCACGGCGTTTATCTTTGCCCTGCTCGCCTTCGCCGCCGGGTTTGCGGTGCGGCCGTTCGGCGCGATTGTGTTCGGCCGGCTGGGCGACATGATCGGGCGCAAGCACACCTTCCTGATCACCATCGTCATCATGGGTGTCTCGACCGCGATAGTCGGCCTGTTGCCGGGCTACGCGACCATTGGCGTCGCCGCGCCAGTCATCCTGATCACCCTGCGCCTGCTGCAAGGCCTGGCGTTAGGCGGTGAGTACGGCGGCGCGGCAACCTACGTCGCCGAACACGCGCCACGCAATCGACGCGGCTTTTTCACCTCATGGATTCAAACCACTGCGACCCTGGGCCTGTTCCTCTCGCTGCTGGTGATTCTTGCCTGCCGCACGGCGCTCGGCACGGAAGCGTTTGAAGCGTGGGGCTGGCGCATTCCGTTCCTGCTGTCGATCCTGCTGCTGATCGTCTCGGTGTACATCCGCCTGCAACTGAGCGAGTCGCCGGTGTTCCAGAAAATGAAGGCCGAAGGCAAGGCATCCAAGGCGCCGCTGACTGAGTCCTTTGCCCGTTGGGACAACCTCAAAGTGGTGATCATGTCGTTGCTTGGCGGCACTGCCGGGCAAGCGGTGGTCTGGTACACCGGGCAGTTCTATGCGTTGTTCTTTCTGTTGCAGACGCTGAAAATCGACCCGCAAACCGCCAATTTGCTGATCGCCGGTTCGTTGCTGATCGGTACGCCGTTTTTCGTGATTTTCGGCAGCCTCTCCGACCGCATCGGGCGCAAGCCGATCATCATGGTCGGCTGCATACTGGCGGCGCTGACGTACTTCCCGATCTTTCATGCGCTGACTCAGTATGGCAACCCCGATGTGTTCATCGCTCAGGAAAAAAATCCGGTCAAAGTCATCGCCAACCCGGATCAGTGCTCATTCCAGTTCGACCCGGTGGGCAAGGCCAAATTCACCAGCTCCTGTGACCTGGCGAAGACCCTGCTGGCGAAACGGGCGATACCTTATGAGAACGTGATCGCCGAGCCGGGCACCGTTGCCCAGGTGCGCATTGGTGACAAAGTCGTCGAAAGTTTCGAGGGCAGCGCTTTGCCGGCAGCGGACTTCAAAACCCGCAACGACGCCTTCACCGCGACCCTCGGCAGCGCGCTCAAGGACGCCGGTTATCCCGAGAAAGCCGATCCGGCGAAAACCAACTATCCGATGGTGCTGCTCCTGCTGACGGTGCTGGTGATCTACGTGACCATGGTGTACGGCCCGATTGCCGCATGGCTGGTCGAACTGTTCCCGACCCGCATCCGCTACACCTCGATGTCGCTGCCGTATCACATCGGCAACGGCTGGTTTGGCGGCTTCCTGCCGACGGTGGCGTTCGCCATGGTCGCGGCCACCGGGGACATCTATTACGGCTTGTGGTACCCGATCGTGATCGCCGTGATGACCGCGATACTCGGCACGTTCTTCCTGCCGGAAACCAAAGACCGCGACATCCTCAAAGACTGACCCATCCCCTGTAGGAGCTGCCGCAGGCTGTGATCTTTTGATCTGGATCTTTAAAAACAAGATCAAAAGATCGCAGCCTGCGGCAGCTCCTACAGGGGGGTTGTGGGGTGACAGAAATATCGAACGTCCGGTGAATTCGCTCCTCCAATGGTTACACCCTGGAGGCCAACGACATGAACAGCAATGACGATAAAACCCCGAATGCCCCGCCTACCGATACTTCCGGCAAACCGGTGAATGTGGTCGAGCGTGATCTTGAGGACCGCGATGACGACACCAAGGCTGTGGACGAAGTCATCACGCCGACCTCAACCCGCGTCAAAGAGCAGGACGCCGAAACGTTGCAGCGCAAGATCGATGAGATTGAACGCAAAGTGGCGGACGGTAATTAACCCTGTTGTCTGTGGTGAAGGATTTATCCCCGATGAGCTGCGCAGCAGCTCTGTTTTTGGGGGCGCTTCGCACCCCCGTCGGGGATGAATCCCCTCACCACAGGGTTTGTGTTCACTTGTCTATGGTGTCGCCTTGATGATGACGGGGCGGCAGCAGTCAGCATTGCAAATGCTCTAGACCACCCACCTGCTCACCGCCAATTTCTGGTGGATGCCTAACCTGTGGTGAGGGGATTTATCCCCGATGAACTGCGCAGAAGCGCTGTTTTTGGGGGCGCTTCGCACCCCGTCGGGGATGAATCCCCTCACCACAGGGTTTGTGTTCACTTGTCTGTGGTGTCGCCTTGATGATGACGGGGCGGCAGCAGTCAGCATTGCAAATGCTCTAGACCACCCACCTGCTCCCCACCAAATACTGGTGGATGCCTCACCACAGGGGTTTGCGTGTTCAGGAGGGATTGAGGGTTTTTGACGAAATTTTCATGTGTGCCCGCCTAAAATCGCGCACCTCGTTGGGGAGTAGCCTGTTTCCGCGCCATGCGGATGCGTTCGTATCAACATTCTCGGCAACATGCCGTGGTGCGAACACCTTTTGGTTGGTGAGACCGACGACACATCCATGCCTGAAGTCGGGCGTGTGGTTGTGTCGTTGACTCATAGCCCGACTGGAAGTAACCCCCGTGAATCCTGTTTCCCTCATATTCCTCGCCCTGGCCATGTCCACGGATGCGTTCGCCGCCGCCATCGGCAAAGGCTCAAGCCTGCACAAACCGCGCTTGAGCGAAGCCCTGCGCACCGGCTTGATCTTCGGCGTGATCGAAGCCATCACACCCATCATCGGCTGGCTGATCGGTCAAGCCGCGACCCGTTGGGTAGCCGAATGGGATCACTGGATCGCCTTCACCCTGCTGGTCATCCTCGGCCTGCACATGATCTACAACGGCCTGAAGCACGAAGAAGAGCAAGAAGAGAAACCCGGCTCGCACTCCTTCCTGATCCTCGCGGTCACCGCATTTGCCACCAGCATCGACGCCCTCGCCGTGGGCGTAGGCCTGGCGTTTGTCGACGTGAATATCTGGGTGGCGGCAGCAGCCATTGGCCTGGCGACCATGACCATGGTGACCCTCGGCGTGATGCTCGGCCGGGTGTTGGGCGCGGTTGTCGGCAAGCGTGCCGAAATCGTCGGCGGCGTCGTGTTGATGATCGTCGGTGCGACGATTTTGTATGAGCACCTGTCGGTCTGAGACTAACCGTGCAGCAACGCCGCCAGTGCTAACGCGTTGCCTGTCGCTGCACCACTGGCGGTGTTGTCAAATATGCACCAGGTCGCGGCGCCATGCGTATCGGCGGCCTGCAAGGCTTGGGCGAGCCTTTGCAGATAAGCGACCTCGTAGGCACTGTGATAAAGGCGCGGTGAACCGTGCAGCCGCCAATAGCGGATGCCCTGACAGCCGGACGGTGAAGCATCACTGCTGAGGCGCGAAGGATCGACCGCTGCCTGAGCGATCCGATAAGCCATCAGCAATGGTTTGGCACTCACCCACGACTCGTGACGCGGTTCCAGGACAACGGCGCCGTCGAAGCGCTGACGCAACGTCTTGAAGAATGCCTCGGTACTGGCCGCATCAAACGCCAGTGACGGCGGCAGTTGCAGCAATAGACAACCCAACCGATCACCCAAACCACTGCACTGCGACAGAAACTCATCGAGCGCATCTTCGCAGTCCAGCAAACGACGCTCATGGCTGATCTGTTTGGGGATTTTTACCGAAAAGCGAAACCCTTCCGGCACCGAGTCTGCCCAGCGCTCATAAGTGGAGCGGCGATGCGGACGATAGAACGAGCTGTTGATTTCCACGCTGTTGAACCGCGCGGCGTAGCGTTGCAGGTGCGTGCCGTCAGCCGGAAATTCCGGCCAATATTCACGCCCCAGGCTCCAGCCCGCACAACCAATGAAAATCACCCAAATACCCTCAGTATCAAATACCCCTGTAGGAGCTGCCGAAGGCTGCGATCTGTTGATCTTAAAAACAACATCAAGAGATCGCAGCCTTCGGCAG